>NZ_JBEXSW010000058.1:0-46915 GCF_040613775.1 Streptomyces sp. NPDC006208
TTTGAGCGTGACCACACCGTTGGTCACATGCACCTGGACCGCGCCTGGGAAGAGCCCCAATGTCTCGTCCAGGATCTCGTCGTCGATCTCCCGGCTGCTGCTCGCCATGCCCCGGGACCCGACGACCACCAACTCCGCTCCGCGCGACTGTGCCTCCAGCACCGTCAACCACCGTTCACCACGGCATGGGTGACGTCCACCTCCGGCGTCACCGTCCTGGCGCGCGCCACCGCCTCGGCCACCAGTTGCTCGACCACGTTCCGCAACCCGCCTTCGGGCCTGCCCGGCGTCGACGGCCCCAGGGGTAGATGCATCGTGGGCCAGATGAACGCATGCACAACCCGCCCTCCCGCCGCCGCCTCCACCACGGCAAGACTTGACGCCGAGCCATCCACTCCCACGACCACCAGACCGCTCACCGCACCTCCCTCACTCGCACGCCCGCACCCCAAGCCTCACCCGTCATTTGCTCTGCTAAGTGACCACCAGTGGCGACGCCCCAATGCTGCTCGAAGAGACGGCGATCGTGTACGTCACCAGCGGTACGTGTCCGGTCTCCGCGCCGCAGCCGGTGTGGCACCTCACCCCGTGCGGGCGGGCGACGAGGATCGGGGGCGATGCGGCCCTGTCAGGGCGGCGCTTGAAGACCAGGTCCGACCCGTTTTCGGTCCGCAGATATGTCAGTCACTGGCTGGGGGCCGCTGCCGGGCGGCGCGCCGAGTCCTCGTTGCTGCCTGCCGGGGACGATCGGCGCTGTGACGGCCAACGGCGAGGCCGCTAGGAGCGGAACACGGCTCCCGAGCACGCATTCCCGCGTGACACGGCCCGTCGAAGGCTGATGGCTCGCTACGGTTACGCACCGTGGTACAGGCGATCGAGGCCGACGAGGAGCACCTCACCGCGGGCCTCCGCCGCGCGTAGTTCAGGGCTGAAACCGGCACCGCTGTAGCACGCAGGCCTTGCCCGGCCGACGTCTTCGCCGCTGTCGGCAATAGTGCCAACACGTGGCGCAGACGTTCCAGGTTGTCGAGATCCATGATCTCGTTCCAGTGCGCTTTGTCCGACCGACAGCAGGGCGCCCGGCCGGTGGTCCGACTCAGCGCGCACGACCCCCTCGATGTCGAATGCCGTGGAACCCTGCGGACCCGGAATGGAACCGTGGGACACGGTTCCGGCAGGTGCCCCGAAAGTGTCAGGTGCGGCGAATTCCGCAGCCCAGTTCCGTCACATCTGGGCGAAGTCCGGTGCTACCACCAATGCGTCGAAGAGCCGTCGAAGTCGTCCGGACCTGTCGGGGTGTCGTCGGAGACGAACTCGTACCGGTATGCGGGGGCTCCTCCCACGACAGCGTGCACGAGCAGCGCAAGCCGTGAATCGTCGATGCCCCAGAGCCTGGCCGCCTGCCGAAGATCCAGCGGGCGGACCGCGAGCTCCAACGTGGCCAGTGCGGCCGGAACCGGCAGGGGGCGTGGCCGCGTTCCTGCCGCCGGCCGTAGCGGGTTCGGCAGTTCCGGCCGTGCACGGCCGGCTGTCACACGGCGGGACATCGGTGCTCGACCTCGTTCGCCTTCATACGCGGCCAGGCCTTAGGGCCCAGGATGGGCGGCCCCACCAGGAAGGGCCGAATGGTCCCTGCGATGTGCCCCTTGTGGGCCTGTGCCGCACAGGCCGGTGGCGCTTCACTGGAATTGACGAGGAGGACAGGACGAGGCCACGGAGCAGCGGAGCGAGACCGCGCACCGTGCAATCAGGATCCACGAGAAGTGGATGGTCCTCCCCGCCGTTTCTGTGCCGACACGGTCGAGCTGGGAGTACACAGTGCGCGCGACGCTTCCGCTGGGACGCATTGCCGGCGTCCGGATCGGAGTGCACTGGAGCGTGTTCCTCGTCTTCGCCATCATCGCGCTCGGTCTCGCGCAGGGTCGGCTGCCGGAGACGCACCCCGGACACGCCCCGGTCGTGTACTGGCTGACCGGGCTGGCAGCGGCCGTGGTCTTTTTCGCCTCACTGCTCGCCCACGAACTCGCCCACGCCGTTGTGGCTCGCCGCAACGGCGTCGAAGTCGACGACATCGTGCTGTGGTTTCTCGGCGGAGCGGCCCGGCTCAAGTCGGAGGCGTCCAGCCCTGCCGCCGAGGTGCGCATCGCGGGTGTCGGCCCCCTCGTGAGCCTCGTGCTCGGCGGCCTCTTCGCGGCAGGGGCGTGGCTGCTCGCCCGGGCATCCGCGTCAGGTCTTGCCGTGGAGGGCATGGTGTGGCTGGCCGGCATCAATTTGCTGCTCGCCGTGTTCAACGCCGTTCCCGCAGCGCCGCTCGACGGAGGGCGGCTGCTGCGGGCCTTCCTGTGGTGGCGGACGGGGGACCGGCTGCGGGCGACGGCGGGGGCGGCGACGGCGGGTCGGATCTTCGGCTGGTTCCTTGCCGTGCTGGGACTGCTTCTCCTGATGAGGACGGGTTCCTTCGCCGGGCTGTGGCTGGCCGTGATCGGCTGGTTCCTCGTCGCGGCGGCCACCTTGGAGGGGAGGCAGGCAGAGCTGCGCGCCACCCTCGCCGGCGTCCCGGTGCGTCAGGCCATGACCCCGGATCCGGTCTCGGTACCGGCCGGTCTCCCCGTCGACAGGTTCCTGGCCGACCCGCTGTACCGGTTCCGGCATTCCGCGTTCCCGGTGACCGGGGACGGCGGAGCCCCGGTCGGCCTGGTGACACTGGACGCTGCCAGAGCGGTGCAGGGGGAGCGGCAGAGCGTCGTGACGGTGGGCGACGTGATGCTGCCCCTGTCCCAGGTCGCCGTGGCACGGCCGGACGATGCGCTCACGGATCTTCTGCCACGCATGCAGCCGGGTGCCGCGCACCGAGTTCTGGTGCTGGATGGCACCTGGCTCATCGGCATCCTCTCCGCATCGGACATCAGCCGCACCGTGGCGTGGCTGATGCATTCCGGCCCTGGGGAAAGCGGTCACGCGCGCTGGTGACCGCACCGTGTTCACTCCCGGGCGGCACGTCTCAGCGGACGAGGACCGCCTCACCGGAGCGGGGTACGACCGCGGTCCAGCCCAGCTCCCGGTCAATGCGCTCGCGCAGCGTTGCGGCGGCGTCGGGCTCGCCGTGCACCAGGTACGTCGTGTGCGGTGCGGGAGCCCCGCGAAGCCAGTCGAGGAGCTGGCCGGCGTCGGCGTGCGCCGAGAAGTGCGGGACGTTCGCGATCTCGGCGCGCAGGGGCACGTACTCGCCGAACATCTAGAGCGTGCGTGCGCCGTCCACCAGATCCCGAGCCCGTGTGCCCTCGGCAGCGAATCCCACGATCACCACGGCGTTGCGGGAATCGGGCAGCAGACGCCGTAGATGGTGCAGCACGCGTCCGCCGGTCGCCATGCCGGCCGCGGAGACGATCACGGCCGGACCCTGGGCGTGGTTGATCTCGATGGACTCCTGGACCGTGCGGGTGGCGAGGAAGGGTTCGGGGCTGAGGACGGCCGTGCCGTGCGCGGCGACATCGGGACGTAGCTCTCGCGCCTGCGCCCGGATCGCGTCGCGATAGACGTCCAGGGCGGCCAAGGCCATGGGGCTGTCCACGTACACGGGCACCGACGCGGGCAGAACTCCCGCCCGGCGCAGTCCGGCGAGTTCGTGGAGGACGACCTCGGTGCGGTCGAGGGCGAAGGCGGGGATGATCACAGTGCCGCCGCGGCTGAGCGCACGGGTCAGTACGGCGGTGAAACCGGCGCGTCCCGCTTCGTCGTCGTGCCGGCGATTGCCGTACGTCGACTCCATGAGCAGCATGTCCGCGCCGGAGAAGGGCTCGGCCGGGCGGAGCAGCGGGTGCCCGGGGCGGCCGAGGTCGCCGCTGACGGCCAGGGTGTGCCCGCCCTCCAGGGTGAGGCGGCCCCAGGCCGATCCGAGGATGTGGCCGGCACCGCGCAGTGTCAGCCGGGTCCCGGCCATGATCTCGATCTCGGTGTCGATCGGCACCGGATCGAAGTACTTGAGCGTGGTGTCGACGTCATTGTCGTCGTACAGCGGCTTGGCGGGCCGGTGCTTGGACCAGCCCCGTTCATTGGCGTGCTGGGCCTGCTCAATCTGGAGGCGCGCGCTGTCCCAGCACGATCTCCGCGAGCCGGGCCGTGTACGCACTGGTCAGGATCGGGCCGCGGAAGCCATGGCGGACGAGCCGGGGCAGGTAACCGCAGTGGTCGAGATGGGCGTGGGTGACGACCACGGCGTGGATGTCCCCGGCATCGCAGGGCAGCGTTCGCCAGTTGCGGCGCCGCAGGTCGGCAAGGCCCTGGAAGAGCCCGCAGTCGACGAGGATGCGGGCGTGGTCGCTCTCGACGAGGAACTTGCTTCCGGTGACGGTGCCCACGCCGCCGAGGAAGGTCAGGACCGCCGGTCTGGACCGCCGGTCGCGGCGCGCTGTGGTGTTGTTCGCAGCCGTTTCCTCCATGGGAGCAGCCCTCGAATATGAGGAACGGCTTCCACCTTCACACGGCGTGCCCACCTCCGCCCGGGCCGGATGATCCCCAGGGGGACCGCCTGCCCTGCTCGCGGTCGCAGTCCACGCCTCCAGGCTGCGTCAGCGGCACGCCTCGCACTTGGGCCAGGAGGTCCCCGCTGTGTACCCATGCGGCCTTGGTCCGTGGCAGGTCGGGGCATGCCGTGTTGTGCCCGCCGTCGTCGTGTCCTCCACGAGGGATCCGCGGATTCCACGGCGATCGTGCCGAGTGCCGTGCGCAGGAAACCCTCTTGTCGGGCACGGCGATCAGTCGTGGGCGACGATGGCGACGGGCGCCGGCGAGTGGTGGGTCACCGCGTGGGTGATCGGGCCGATGTGAGCTCCCAGGGGGGACTTGCGGATGTGCCGGCCGACGACCACGAGATCGGCGTCGGTGGCGCAGTGGATCAGCTGTTCTCCAGCAGAGCCCACAAGGGCCTGCTCGACGACGTCCACCGACGGGAACTTCTGCCGCCAGGGCATCAGCAGGTCGGCGAGCGCGCGGTCGACTTCCGCGGCTGCCTCCCGGCGGACTCCATGATCGAGCAGGGGATCCTGGGCGACGACCAGGGGGAGCGACCAGCCGTACACGGCGCGCAGCGTGCAGTCGCGCCGTGCGGCTTCGTCGAAGGCGAAGGCCAGGAGCGCGTCGCAGGGCTGGTGGACGTCCACACCGACGACCAGGTCGCGGTAGGGGCCGGTACGGGCGGGCGGCGGCACGTCGTCCGCCCGCGTGGCCGCTCGTACGAGCACGACCGGCCGCTCGGTGGCGCTGATCGTGGGCAGGCCGACCGAGCCGATGAGGAACCCCGTGATGCGGCTGAGCCCACGCGAACCGAGGACCAGCAGGTCCGCCTCGCCCGCCTCGACGGACAGGGCCGCCGGGGGCCGTGCGGAGAGCCTCCGGGTGGTGATCTCCAGCCCGGGATGGCGCTTCCGCAGGTCGTTCGCGACCTCGGTCAGCATGTCGTCGGACCAACGCTGCTGCTTCTCGGGGCCGGTCACCGGCATGGTGACCGATGCGGGCCAGTCCTCGGCGTAGACGAGGCGCAGCGGCAGGCTGCGCAGCGCGGCCTCGTCGGCGGCCCACGCCGCCGCCCAGCGGCTTTCGGGCGAGCCGTCCACGCCGGCGGTCAGATGACGGGTCATGGTGCTGATCTCCTTCGGGGCCATGTGTGCGGCTTCCCTCCCAGCGTCACCAGCAGCGCGCGGTGACAGCAGAGGCCGAGAGTCGCCCGCGGGGGCCGAACGAACCTGCTCACGACCACGAGGAGGTAGCTCCCTGCAGGGAGGCGCCTGGGCGGGATGTGCCGCAGTCCGCCCAGGCGTCCAGGGATGCGCGTCATGTGGTGTGCGTGATTTCGATGTGCTTCGGTTCCGGCTTCTCTTCGACGAGGCCGACGCTGACGGTGAGCATGCCGTCGGCGTACTCGGCGCGGACGTCGTTCTCGTCCGTGCTCTTGGGCAGGGTGAGACTGCGGGTGATCGATCCGTAGCGGATCTCGCTGCGGTGCTTGTCGACGTCGCGCTCGGTGCGCTCGGCCTTGATGGTGAGGACGCCGTCCTCGACGGTTACGTCGAGATCCTTGACGTCGATGCCGGGGAGTTCGGCACGGACGATGTACCGGCTTCCCTCGGTGTATTCCTCGAGCCTCATCGTGTACAGGTCCGCCATGGCCGGCATGGTGAATCGAGCGGGGAAAGCCTCGAACCAGTCGGGCAGGTCGGGAAACGGGAATTTCTGCTTGCGTGCGAGTACAGCCATGACCAGGCTCCTCGGTATCGCGGATACTGCATGTCCAGTCCACCGCACCAGGTTCAAGATCGCAGGGGTCGAACGGGCAGCATCGGGGGCCGAAGGTCCCCAGGCTCGCCGATTCACGGGCGAACGGCTCCGCGAAGAGGGGACCACTCGGTCCTGCCGCGCTGAACTCCCCGGCGTAGCGTGTTGATATGAGCCGGCCGCAGCCGGTGGCTGCCGCCACCTGGGATGCAGACCGGTGGAGGAGCTATGGCACCTACCCGTGTACTCCCGATCGTCTTCGGCGTCGACGCCGTAAACCGGAATGCCGCCCTGGACTGGGCGATCGACGAAGCCGCCCGCCGCGGGGTGCCACTGCAGTTGGTCCACGCGGTGCTGCCGGTGACCCATCACGTGCGCGGCGTTGAGGAGACCGCCCATCACAAGGCCTTGCGGCAGCTGGGTGACGAGGCACTCGACAAGGCCATGGCTCGCTCCCATGAACGGCAGCCTGATCTTGAGGTGACGACGTTCATCACGGACGCCAATCCGGCGCAGGCGCTGGTGCGACAGTCCGCGCACGCGGGGCTGATGGTTCTCGGCTCGCGTCGACTGGGCCGGCTGGCGGAGGTGCTCAGCGCCGCCTCAACGGCCGTACCGGTGAGTGCGAACGCCGCCTGTCCGGTGGTCGTGGTGCCGGACACCGAGCGCACGGTGGAGGAGCCGCCGTACCTCGTGGTCGGGGTGGACGGGAGCCCGTCGGCCGACGCAGCCCTGGACCATGCCCTGGAAGCCGCCGCCTCGCGCGGTGCCTCGGTACGCGCGGTGTGGGCGTGGCAACGCCCGCTGCTGGGATTCCTCGACGAGCAGGCCGCACTCGAGTCGTGCCACCGGCAGCTGCACGAAGCAACCGCGGGGCGATCCGCTGCCTACCGGGACGTGCCGCTGAGCCATACGGTGCTGCGGGGGCACCCGGTCGAGGCGCTGGCGAAGGCCGCCGAGCATGCCCTCGCCGTGGTCGTCGGCCGCCGTGGCCGGGAGGGCTTCACCGGCATGCGGCTCGGCTCCGTTCCGCACGGTCTGCTGCACAGGGCCGTCTGCCCGGTGGCCACCGTGCCCCCATCGGCCTACGAGGACCGCTGAGAACCGGCAGCGGGAGACCAGGAGAGTAAGCCACTCGGCCGGAGTGAGGAGCCCGTCGTGACTGAGCGCGAGAACTTCGCGGCAGGAGCCGAAGCCCGCCGGGCGGTACCGGGCAAGGCGCTGAGGGCTGACGAGCCCCGGCGCGAGGAACTGCTGCTGCGCTACCTCGGCGCGGTGGCCTCGGTTTCCGCGAAACAGGTTGCGGCGCCGCGACCCACAGCCTCAGGGGCGGTGCCCGCCGAGCCGGCGCGCAAGGCCTCGGCACACGCAGCCGGCGCTGAACCCCCGCCCCTGCTGGTCCGTGAGGTCATGGACGTACCGGGCGCATCGGTGCGCGGAGACGTGCCGTTCGTGGACGTGGCCCGGCATCTGACCCGTGAACACGTCGGGTGCCTTCCGGTGGTCGACGCCGAGCACCATGTGCTGGGTGTGGTGTCGGAGTCCGATCTGCTGGCCAAAGCCGCCGTCGAGGCGTCGGAGCACCGTCCGGGCGCGCTCGGACGGTTGAGGGAACGGCGGCTGCACGACAAGGCACGCGGCGAGACCGCCGAGACGCTGATGACCACGCCGGCCGTCACTGTGTACCCCGGCCAAACGGTCGCCGAAGCGGCCTGGCTGGTGTCCCTGTCCCGTCTCAAGCGTTTGCCGGTGACGGACCACGACGGACGCCTCGTCGGTGTGGTGCACAGGAACGCCCTGCTCAACGCCCTGATACGTGATGACGCCGAAATCCGAGAGGAGATCGAGTCCAGGATCTTCGCCGAACACTTCCCGGCCGCCGCCCCAAGCGCCGTGGAGGTCACCGTACGCAACGGCGTGGTCGACCTCAGTGGCCACATGGCGGAGGCCGATGTGCCACGGCTCCTTGCGCAGATCAAGGCTCTCGACGACGTGACCGCAGTGATCGACCACCTCAGCGGTGCGTGAGTGTCACCGCGTGAGGCCGACCCCCGACTCCCGTGCGGCAGACTCGGGGTCCCGGTACCCGCTCAGCGTGAAGGTGATTTCGGGCGGGGCCTCGAGCGTGTTCTTGACGGTGCAGTGTGAGATCACCGCTTGCATGGCCGCGGCACGGGACGGTGGCAACTCGGGGACGTCGACACAGATGCTCAGCGAAGCGACGCGCGGCGGGGGTTCTGAAGCCATCGTGTAGTCGCAGGCGACACGGAGCCCCTTGCGCGCAATGCCGTGGCGGTCGAGGAACCGCCCGGCGTAGTGCGCGACGCACGACGTCACAGCCGCCACGAACAGTTCCACCGGCGTCGGCGCCGTGTCATGACCACCGTCCGGGACAGGCTGGTCAACCGTCAGTACGTGGCCTCGCATCGTGACTTCATAGGCATCGCCGGAGATCGGGGTGACCTCCGCGTGTCCCGCCCTGCCCGCTGGCGGGCGATCGACCGCTTCGGCCTGGAACAGCAGAAGTCCGGCTATCCGTCTGGCCTCTTCAGGCGTCAGGGAAGCCCAGACCTCACTTCTGTCATACGGTTCGCGCACGGTATCGAGGACCACTCGCCCCATCTCGGCAGGGAGCCCCTCGGACACGAACCTGGAGACGCTGATCGTACGGCCACAGCCTGTGCGCACTGTTTCCGCCTGCGTAACCGACTGCTTCTCGGACACGATGCCACCATCCGGACTCGTTGGTTCTTGCCTCGTCCTGCGGGCGCCAGTGCACCGCGGGTCCGACGCTCGGCGGCCTGGGGCGTCGCGTCTCATGACGGCCGCCGCGTGGATTGCCTCGCCACCAACGGCCCGGTGCGTCTGACCGTTCCTTCCCGCTGTAGATGCTTGGTGACTCCGAGCGTGGCATTCGAGGGCCGCCGCGGACAGGGCCGACCGGGCCCGACCAGGGGGCTGATGGCCCCTGTGCCGGCGCGCGCCAGGTGCTTCCTCTCGGTCCCGCCGCACCGGCCTCATTCGGGCGGGGTCTGAGTGGCGCGCGGTCACGGGCGGACGGGAGGATCCTGAGGTGGGGACCGGCCGAGGAGGCCGGTCGCCACCGCTCGCCGACGAGGAGGTACGAGATGACACGGACGCTGGAATGGAAGGTCCGCCTGTACCTGTTCGAGGAGGACGGCACGACGAAGGCCCGGGCCTCGCTCGACACCGGCAATGCGATGCTCACAGGCCGCGGCAGTGCGCGGTGCAGCCCGGAGGACGTTGACATACCCGAGATCGGTGACGAACTCGCGGCGGGCCGCGCCATGAGCGATCTCGCCGGTCAGCTGATGCAGGTGGCGGACCGTGATATCAAGTCGGTGAACCCGATGAACCGCAGCGGCCGCCCCGGGTCGCCGTACGGCTGGCCGGAAGCCGCAACGTAGGCGGTCGGCGTCATACGACGTCGAGAACCTCACCCACCGGCCGGCGGGGAGTGGCCGGACCGACAGGCCCGTATCCCAGGCGGATCACCATGTGCACGTAGCCCACCGCCGAGCTCGGGTCCCTGACGGCCCAGCGGAGTTCGGGCCACTCCAGTGCCTGGGAGGTCAGGGACGCGACCAATCCGTCCTGGGTTGCCTGGAGCAGGACGCGTTCCATGGCCTGACCTGCCCGGAGCCAGTCCATCGGATGGTCGGTGGACGTGCCCAGCAGCGCGAGACGGGGCCACTTCTCGAACTTGGCAGTTTCGCGCCCGGGTACAGCTCGGCGTCCGGCGAAATCCCGTACCGGCACGTTCGCGCCCCACTGACGGGGACCGAACGCCTCGGCAGGAATTCCCTCCGGCCGCGTAGCGTCGCTTCCGTCTGCGGTCTGCGTCCAGCGGGCCACTTCCTCGCGGACCTCGGGGGTGAGCGCCTCACGTCCTTCGGCGTCGTGCACCAGATCGAGCAACGACTTCACGTGCCAGGCGTGGGGGAAGGTCAATCTCGCCTCTTCCAACAGAGCGGCACCCCGCAGCCCGTCCATGAGGGCTTCCGGGATCTCCTCATCGGTGAACGGGAAACGGCTGGTGTGGCGGCGGCGGACGGCCGGGTGGAGGAGAGCCAGCTCCTCGTCGGCTCCAGGGGGCCCGGAGAGGTCCACCGAGGCGAACAGCCAGGGGTCTGCCGGATCGGGGAGCAGGCTGGTGACCGCTGACCACCCGGCATGCGCCGCCGCCACGCGCAGATTGAGCAGGGCGGCGCCGCATCCGAGGTGAAGCGCACGATTCGTGGGGTCCTCCACTGGCATGGTGCGCGAGGGGTCGCCGCGCAGCTGCAGGACTCCGCTGTCGCGTAGGAAGCGGAAACTCCACGGCTGTGCGTTGTGCATCGACGGAGCGGTCGTGGCGTCCTCCACCACTTCCGCCACCGTTGCCGTGTCAGGCGGGCGTGAAGACACGGGAACCTCCTGCAGAAACAGGTCAGTGGTGGGCGACGACCACGGCCACCGGCGTGGTGGAGTGGTGCATCACCGCGTGGGTGATGGTCACCGATGCGCGGGCCCAGGTGCGACTTCCCGATGTGTCTCGCGGCGACCACCAGACCTGCGCCAACCGCTGCCACCTCAAAGCAGCTGTGTCGCCGCCGGACCGATGACGGACTTCTCCACCACTGTCACCCCGGGACACTTGTGTCGCCATGGCAGCAGTAGATCGCCGAGGATCCGGCTCGATTCTGCCCACTTCCAGCTCGAGGCCGGGGTCGATCGAGGGCGCGTAGCTGAAGACCAGGGGGAGCGTCCAGGCATCACTTGGCAGGGGGCTGCCAGATCTCGGAGCCGTAGGTGACCGGGGCGGAGTGCGGCGTGGCGTTGTCTGATGCCGGGGCGGCTGTGACCCGGGCGCCGACGGGCTGTCAGCGCCCTTCTGCGGCCGGGGCCAGGGTGCTCAGGGCGGCATCGAGGCGGGCGGTGGCTTCCGCGGCTACAGGCTTCATGGCGTCGAGGCCGGTGAGGGCGACCATGGTGTTGGGGTCCAGAGCCTGGACGAGGACATGATCGCTCTCGCGGCGGACGACGACGTTGCAGGGCAGGAGCAGGCCGATGGAGCGGTCGGCTTCCAGAGCCTGTTGGGCCAGAGGCGGGTTGCAGGCGCCCAGGATCAGGTAGTCCTCCATGTAGTGGCTGAGTTTGGCCTTCAAGGTGGCCTTCACGTCGATCTCGGTGAGGATGCCGAAGCCCTGCTCGGCCAGGGCCTGGCGGACCCTGGCGACAGCGGTGTCGAAGTCGACGGTGGCCAGGCTGACGGTGCGGTCGTAGGACATGGTGGGTGCTCACCCTTCGGTGGTGCGGAGGACCGGATTCTTGATACCCCGCCGGGTACCCGACGGCATGGAGGCAATGCCGGTCCGGGCTGTCCCACCTTTAAGAATACCCCCCCGGGTATTCCTGTTAGAGTAAATGACAGATACCCCCGGGGGTACATCCTTCCTATGGAGGAGCCGTAGTCGTGTTCTTCGTTGACACCCTGGAGTTCGAGGGCCTGGGCAACCGCAGCTATCTGGCAGGCGGCGCCCGCGTCGCGGTCGTGGTCGACCCGCCGCGCGACATCGGCCAGGTCATCGCCGCCGCGGCGAGGTGTGGGGTGCGCATCGCGTATGTGGCGGAGACGCACGTGCACAACGACTACGTCACCGGCGGTCTGGAGCTGGCCCGCGTCACCGGCGCCGCCTACTTGGTTCCGGCCGCGGCGAACGTGGCCTTCGCCCGCACCCCGATCGCTGACGGCGAGACGGTCGCGGTGGATGAGGGTCTGGCTGTTGCGGGCGATCGCCACCCCGGGTCACACCCCGCACCACACCTCCTACGTGCTGGAGGACGATGGTCAGGCGGTTGCCGCCTTCACCGGCGGCTCGTTGCTGATCGGCACGGTGGGGCGTCCCGATCTGGTCGAGCCGAGGCTGACCGAGCAGCTGGCCCGCGCCCAGCACGCATCCGCCCACCGTCTCGCCGACGAGCTGGACGACGCGGTGCCGGTGCTGCCCACCCACGGGTTCGGCAGCTTCTGCTCCTCCTCGCAGGCCGAGGGGGACGCCACCACAATCGGCAAGGAACGTACTGCCAACGACGCGCTCACCCTGGACGCGGACACCTTCGTGGAACGGATGCTGGCAGGGCTGGAGGACGTGCCCGCCTACTACGCGCACATGGGCCCGGCCAACGCCGCCGGCCCCGTACCCGTCGACCTCACCCCGCCCGAGCCCGCCGACGCCGACCGGATTGCCGAGCGGCTGGCCGCAGGTGAGTGGGTGGTGGACCTGCGCAGCCGCGTCGCCTACGCCGAAGGGCACGTGGCCGGGTCGTTCAACTTCGAGGGCGAGGGCAAGCTCGCCACGTATCTGGCCTGGCTGATCCAGTGGGGCAAGGCCGTGACTCTGCTCGCCGAGACCCCGGAGCGGATCGCGCATGCGCAGCGGGAGCTGGCACGGGTCGGCATCGACCGCCCGGCCTCCGCAGCCGCGGGCGACCCGGCGAGTTGGACCCGCGAGGGTGAGGCGCTCGCCTCGTTCGGGCGCGCCACCTTCACCGACCTCGCCACGGTGCGCGAGCGGGGCGAGGAGGTTGTGGTGCTTGATGTGCGCCGCGATTCCGAACGCGCCGCAGGTTACGTCGAGGGCTCGGTGCACATTCCGATTCACGAGCTGCACGGCAGGATCGGTGAGGTCCCGGGCGGCATGGTGTGGGTGCACTGCGCCGGCGGGATGCGCGCGGCGATCGCCGCCTCCCTCCTGGACGCCACGGGACGCCGGGTCGTCGCGGTCGACGACGGCTTCGACGCCGCCGTCGATGCGGGCTTGACCGTCACCCGCTCCTGACACCCCTCACCTGTAAGCGAAGGCACGTGATGTTCCTCTTCCGACGCGGTCAAGACCGCCTGACCCCCGAACGGGCCCGCATGCGCACTGGTGACGGCACTGTGGTGCTGTTGGATGTGCGCGAGATGCCGGAGTGGAAGTCCGGGCATGCGCCCGGCGCCCTCCATCTGCCGCTGACCCGGCTGCTGGCCGGCGCCGTCCTACCCGCCGAAGCGCAGGGCCGGCCGGTGGTGGCGATCTGTCGTTCTGGTCACCGCTCGCAGCAGGCCGCCAAGCTCCTGGCCGCGCGCGGCATCGACGTCGTCGATGTCATCGGCGGCATGACCGCTTGGGCGAAGGCCGGGCTGCCGGTGGTTGACGAGCGCGGGCAGGGCGGCTCGATAGCGTGAGCGCCCTGATCCTGGCCCTGATCGCGGGGGCGGTGGTCGGTCTGGCGCTCGGTGTGCTCGGCGGAGGCGGCAGCGTCCTGGCGGTGCCGGCGCTGATCTACCTGCTCGGTTTCACCCCCGCCGCGGCCACCACCGCAAGCCTGCTCATCGTCACCGCCACCTCCCTGACTGCCCTGTACGCACACGCGCGGGCCGGACATGTGCGCTGGAAGGCGGGAGCGGCATTCGCCGCCGCCGGCATCCTGCCCGCGGCCCTGGCCGGAGCCGCCGCCGCCCGGCTGCCCCAGGCCGTCCTCACCATCGCGTTCGCCGCCACCGGTGCCTTGGCGGCGACCCGGATGCTTCGACCTGCCGCCACGGCAATGGCCGATGACCGCGCGGTGCGGCCGGGGAAGGCGGCGGGGACCGGGGCGGGGCTGGGTGCGGGCTGCTAGGAGTGGGAGGAGGCTTCCTCGCCGTCCCGGTCCTGGTCACCGTCCTGGCCTTCGAGATGCAGGCCGCCGTCGGCACCAGCCTTCTGGTCATCTCCGCCAACTCCCTGGCTTCGCTGGCCACCCGCTCCGGCGCCGCCGTCTACCTGGACTGGGCGGTCATCGGGCCGTTCACCGCAACCGCGATCCTGGGCGCCTGGGACGGCAAACGCCTCACCGCAAAGGTATCCGGCCCCCGCCTGCAACGCCTGTTTGCCCTTGTACTGCTGGCCGTGGCCGCCTTCATGCTCGCCGACGCCCTCACATGATCCGCAGCTCAGGCCAGCGACAGGAACAGCTTCTCCAGCCTCGCCCGCATCTGCTCCCGGTCCCCGGCCGCCTGCTCCCCGTCAGTCATGCAGTGCTGCAACCCCGTCGCGATGATCGCGAACCCGGCCCGGTCCAGCGCCCGGGAGACCGCCGCGAGCTGCGTGATCACTTCCTCGCAGTCCCGGCCGTCCTCGATCATCCTGATGATTCCGGCGATCTGCCCCTGCGCCCGCCGCAACCGGTTGAGCACGCCTTTCAGCTCATCGGCCGCCATCTCCAGCTCCACACTTCCTCCTCCATGGATACCCCCTAGGGTATTCTAGTCCATTCGGGACGCCCAGCCCCGGACGAAGAAAGCGAAAGGGAACCCCATCCGCATGAGCACCCCCGCCGCCATCCACCCCGCCCAGGCTGCCGAGCGCCTGCCGCGCTACACCATCGTCGACGTGCGTACCCCCGGCGAATACGCCGCAGGCCACATTCCCGGCGCCCACAACGTCCCCCTCGGCCACCTCCACGCCGCCCTGCCCGCCCTCGAGGCAGCAGCCGCCCGCGGTGAGCTGCTGATGGTCTGCGCTTCCGGCAACCGCTCCGCCACCGCCTGCGAACAGCTCGCCGCCGCCGACGTTCCGGCCACCACTCTCACCGGCGGCACCACCGCCTGGGCCGGCCAGGGCCACCCCGTCCAGCGTGACGAGACGGCCAAGGCCGCCTGGCCCATGGAACGCCAGGTTCGCCTCGCCGCCGGAGCCCTCGTCATGGCCGGCCTCGCGCTCGGTACCCGCTACCGGCCCGCCCGCTGGCTGTCCGCCGCCATCGGAGGCGGCCTGGTCTTCTCAGCCGCCACCAACACCTGCGGCATGGCCGCCCTGCTGGCCAAACTGCCCCACAACCAGCCCCGCACCACCGACCTCAACGCCACGCTCGAAACCCTCGGACAGTAGCCCCGCCTATTGCGGCAGCCGCCCGCGCCCACGCAGGATCGGTCGCGGCGACGAAGGCCCTGCTGGAGCGTGTGCGCACCCACGAGCAGACCGCCACCGAGCAGAACGTCCCCACCGCTCTTCCTCAACCGTGGGCGTCATGCCTGGGCGGGGGGCCTGTCCCCTCGGGCTGCGCGGGCCGGGCACCGTTGCTGCCTCGGCGGTCAGGTCCCGCTCCAGACGGGCGAACCTGCCGTAGGGGTGGACAGAGCATGGACCCCATGGAGTAGCAGTCTCCTGCCACCGGCCGGCAGCGCTCGTCCAGGACGCAGCCGGCCGGGTCATTCCCGGCCTGTGGGCCGTCACGGCAATGCCGCCGTGGCAGGGCGGTGACCGCGGAGCGAGCAGGTGACTATCTGCCCGGTCGGTCGTTCATCCTGGCGGCGCTCGTCTGCCACCGTCCCCGGCGGCGCGTGCCCGCCGGGCCCTGAAGCGTGCACAGCTTCAGGGCCCGACTCCACGATGGTGGGTGTGCAGGCGGTGCTGCCTCTGCGGGACTTCGCTGTGGCTGCCGTTTCCCGGCTGATGAGTCGAGGTGGTGGGTTTCAGTCGGTCCAGGTCCAGTCGGCGACCTCGGGCAGGTCGGTGCCGTGTTCGCGGATCCATGCGTGGTGCCGGGTGCGGGTGTCGGCCATGCGCTGGCGGACGGCGGCGGCGCGGACGGCGAGGCCGGGGACGCGGTCGATGACGTCCATGACCAGGCGGTAGCGGTCCATGTCGTTGCTGACGACCATGTCGAAGGGGGTCGTGGTGGTACCCCTCTCCTTGTAGCCGCGGACATGGAGGTTGGCGTGGCCGGTGCGGCGGTAGGCGAGACGGTGGATCAGCCACGGGTAGCCGTGGTAGGCGAAGATCACTGGCTTGTCGCGGGTGAACAGTCCGTCGTACTCGAAGTCGCTCATTCCGTGCGGGTGTTCCTCGCGCGGCATCAGCCGGGCGATGTCGACGACGTTGACGACCCGGACAGTCAGGTCCGGCAGATGACGGCGGAGCAGCTGGGCCGCGGCCAGCACCTCCAAGGTGGGCACATCTCCCGCGCAGGCGAGGACCACGTCCGGTTCGCCTCCGTTCTCCGTGCCGGCCCAGTCCCAGATCCCGGCGCCGCGTGCGCAGTGCACCCGGGCCTCGTCCAGGGGCAGCCAGTCGAAGCAGGGCTGCTTTCCCGCGACGATCACGTTGACGTAGTCGCGGCTGCGCAGGGCGTGGTCGGCGACGGCCAGGAGGGTGTTGGCGTCCGGCGGGAGGTAGACCCGTACGACCTCGGGGCTTTTGTTGAGCACGTGGTCGACGAAGCCGGGGTCCTGGTGCGAGAAGCCGTTGTGGTCCTGGCGCCAGACGTGTGAGGTGAGCAGGTAGTTGAGGGAGGAGACGGGGGCGCGCCAGGGGAGGGCCCGGGAGGTCTTCAGCCACTTGATGTGCTGGTTGACCATGGAGTCGACGATGTGGACGAAGGCCTCGTAGCAGGAGAACAGTCCGTGGCGTCCGGTGAGGAGATAGCCCTCCAGCCAGCCTTGGCAGAGGTGTTCGGAAAGGATCTCCATGACCCGGCCGTGCCGGGACAGATGCAGGTCCGTCGGCAGGACCTCGGCCTGCCAGGCCTTGCCGGTGGCGCCGAAGACGGCCCCGAGCCGGTTGGAGTCGGTCTCGTCGGGGCCGACCACCCGGAAGTCTCGGCGGGTCTGCGTGGCCTCCATGATCTGTTCGAGGAGCGAGCCGAGGACCCGGGTGGGTTCGTGCATGGTGGCGCCCGGTTTGTCGACGGGTACAGCAGAGCGGTCGAGGGACGGGATGGGCAGTTCCCTTACCAGCAGGCCGCCGTTGGCGTGCGGGGTGGCGCCGAGCCGCTGGTCGCCCTCGGGCATGCACGCGAGTACTTGCTCGCGGGGCCGGCCGTCGGTGTCGAACAGCTCCTCGGGCCGGTACGAGCGCAGCCATGCCTCCAACTGCCGCAGATGTTCGGGGTTCTCGCGCACGTTGGCCAGCGGCACCTGGTGCGCGCGCCAGGTTCCTTCCACAGGTTGGCCGTCGACTTCGGCGGGTCCGGTCCAGCCCTTCGGCGTACGGAGCACGATGACAGGCCAGTGCGGGCGCTCGCTCATGCCGTCCTCGCGGGCGGCGCGCTGGAACTGCCCGATGCGGTCCAGCGCCCCGTCGAGCGCCTCGGCCATGGCACGGTGGACCTGGAGCGGGTTGTCGCCGGTGACATGGATCGGCTCGTGGCCGTAGCCGCACAGCAGTTCGTCGAGTTCGGACTCGGGCAGCCGGGACAGAACACTAGGATTGGCGATCTTGTAGCCGTTGAGGTGCAGGATGGGCAGCACCGCTCCGTCGTGCACAGGGTCGAGGAACTTGTTGGAGTGCCAGGAGGCGGCGAGCGGTCCGGTCTCGGCCTCTCCGTCGCCGATGACACAGGCGACCAGCAGGCCAGGGTTGTCGTACGCGGCGCCGTACGCGTGGGCGAGACAGTAGCCGAGCTCGCCGCCCTCGTGGATGGAGCCCGGGGTCTCCGGGGCGACGTGGCTGGGCACTCCGCCGGGGAACGAGAACTGGCGGAAGAGACGCTCCATGCCCGCCTTGTCACGGGTGATGTCGGGGTACGTCGCGGTGTAGCTGCCCTCCAGCCAGGAATTGGCGAGCACTGACGGTCCGCCGTGCCCGGGACCCCAGATGCACAGGGCGTCCTGGCCGCGTGCCTTGATGACGCGGTTGAGGTGGGTGTGGACGAGGTTGAGCCCCGGCGAGGTGCCCCAGTGTCCGAGCAGCCGGGGCTTGATGTGCTCGGGGCGCAGGGGCTCGGTCAGCAGCGGGTTGGCCATCAGATAGATCTGGCCCGCCGCCAGATAGTTGGCGGCCCGCCAGTGGGCGTCCAGGGTGCGCAGCTCCTGGTCGCTCAGTACGGTGCTGTTCTGGCGCTTGCCCTTGAGCATGGGTGACTCCGTAACGTCGTCGATGGGCATCGTTGTCGAACCGTGGAGGCGGCATGTCGGAACGCGAGAGGCTGCCGCGGGCGCAGTACGAGCGGGAGCTGCTGCGGCTGCAGACGGAGCTGGTGAAGCTCCAGGAGTGGGTGAAGGCCGAGGGTGCCCGGCTCGTCGTGGTGTTCGAGGGCAGGGACGCGGCAGGCAAGGGCGGCACCATCAAACGGGTCGCGGAGCATCTCAACCCCCGGGTCGCTCGGATCGTGGCCCTGCCCAAGCCCACCGAGCGCGAGCGCACCCAGTGGTACTTCCAGCGTTACATCGCGCATCTTCCCGCTGCAGGCGAAATCGCGCTGTTCGACCGGAGCTGGTACAACCGGGCCGGTGTCGAGCATGTGATGGGCTTCTGCACCAAGGAGGAGCACCAGCGGTTCCTCCACCAGTGCCCGATCTTCGAGCGGATGCTGGTCGAGGACGGGGTCCTGCTGCGCAAGTACTGGTTCTCGGTGAGCGACGCCATGCAGGAGGAGCGGTTCCGCCGACGGCTGGAGGACCCGGTACGGCGGTGGAAGCTCTCCCCGATGGATCTTCAATCGCTCACCCGTTGGGAGGCGTACTCCCGGGCGAAGGACGAGATGCTGGTCCACACGGACATCGCGGAGGCGCCGTGGTACGTCGTCGAGAGCGACGACAAGCGCCGGGCGCGGATCAACATGATCGCTCATCTGCTCGCCTCCGTTCCCTACCACGATGTGTCCCCGCCGACCCTTGAACTACCGTCCAGGCCGCCCTCCACCGGCTATGTACGCCCGCCGCGTGACCTGCAGACCTATGTCCCCGACCACGCGGCAAGCCTGTGAACGGAGAGTGCCGCTCACGCCCGCTGCGTACGACAACCGGGCAGGCGGAGTGCCGCCGACACGGGCGGCTGGGGCTTCCGCGATCGTCGCCCGCCGGAGCCGGTCAGTCGTGCGGGACGACCGCGACAGGCGCCGCGGCGTGGTGCACGGGGGGCGGGACCGGGGGCGCGATTGGCGGCGGGAGGCGGTCGCCGGTCCCGGTGTGGGACCGGTGGCCCGCCCTTCCTGCGTTGCTCCGCCCGCGCCGGGTCAGCGCAGCCAGCCGTTGCGGCGTACGACCGGCAACTTCGCCCAGATCCGGCCGATGCCCCAGGTGTCCCCGGCCGAGGCCGGTGCGAGGGCGATCAGGACGGCCGCGTAGATCACGTGGTACTCCACGACCGGGTTGGTGGACATGCTCGGGGAGCCGTCGGACAGGTACTGGGCCGGCGGCCACTGCGCAACCCACATCAGAGCCATCATCACGGTGCCGGCGGCCGCGGCGAGGCGCAGCGCGATACCTGCGACAAGGGCGAGACCGATGCCGAGGAGCCCGAGCATGAAAAGCCAGTCCGCCCATGTGTCACCCGCCCAGGAGTGGAAGGTGGACTCCATCGGCCCGGCGGCGACGTGACCGAGGAAGCCTTCGGCAGGGGAACCGCCGTCGACCCAGCCCTTGCCGGACGGGGTGGCGTACCCGAAGCCGAAGGTCTTGTCGAGGAACGCCCACAGGAAGACGAACCCGGTCAGCAGGCGCAGGGACGCGAAGGCGTAGGTATGCGGGGCCTTCGTATCCGCGGACGCTAAGGAAGCGGACGCGGTTGCGGTCCTGTTCCCGCGCAGGGACGGGAGGCGGAATCCCGGGCGACGGGGAGCCTGAGGATGCTCGTTCACGGCCATGCTGGTGATCCCTTCAAGGGTGGGGACGTCGGGGCGCTGCTTGACGCCTCTCACTGTCCCGGCACCGTGGTGCAGCCGCTGGGGCCGTTGGGCCGCGGGACGAAGGGCCGAACGACACTGCTTGCAGGGCCGTTTGGGTACCCGAGCGGTCACGGTGCCGCGGGGGTGGGGCCGACGAGTCCCCTCCAGGACGTCTTCCCCGAACTCAACAGCCGCCCACGCAAGCGCTCGGCTGGGAAACCCCAGCCGAGCGCTTGCTCAAGCTGCTCGCGGCCCGGACAACCGACCACGTGTTGCGGCGACCACCAGAAAGCGCCATCGCTCGTGCGGGCCACGTCCGGGCGCCCTCGCTACTTACGGCACGCTGTGAGGAAGGCGAGTGCCCTCGAGCAGCTGGGCCTCCGTCACGGCACCGGGATCCCGCGCGGTCTCGTCGGACACGTAGTCCTCCACGTAGAAGAGTTCGTTCACCACTGCGAAGTCCTCTTCGGAAATGTCCCGCAGGTTCTGGAAGAGGTCCCGGAACCTGGACTCGAACTCGCGTGCGTCGATCTCCCCGGAAGCGACCGGAAACGAAGAGCCTCGCCAGAGCCGCATAGGGATCCAGAGCGCCTCCCATCGCAGACTCCCTCGCGACACGAAGTTCTCGGCCTGCTTCGGAGTCAGTTTCCAGCCGCTTATGAAGTAGCGGGTGCGATATGTCATTGCGGACGGGGCTGCTGCGCCGGACCGTGGCCCTTCGGCCCGCTGCGTACGCCGATAGGCTGGCCCGTACGCGTGATCGACGGAGGAGGGGGCCGGTGGGCGTGCAGGAGCCGTTGTCGCGGATGCCTCAGATGCGGCTGGATGAGCTGCTGGAGGAGCTGCAAGCCCGCATCAATGCGGCCCGTGGAACGCGGGATCGGGTCCACAGCCTTCTGGAGGCGGTGGTATCGGTGGGCCGCGAGCTGGACCTCGCGCAGGTTCTGCAGCGCATCATGGAGGCTGCGGCGCAGCTGGTCGACGCACAGTACGCGGCGCTGGGCGTCATCGGGCCGGACGGCCGGACACTGTCGCAGTTCCTGACAGTCGGGCTGACCGACGAGGAGGTCGCGAAGATCGGCCCTTTGCCCGCCGGGCACGGCCTGCTGGGTGAGTTGATCCGCAACCCCGAGCCGCTGCGTCTCACCGATCTGGGCGCACACACGGCGTCGTACGGCTTTCCCGCCCACCATCCGCCGATGCGCACATTCCTCGGCGTCCCGGTCCGGGTGCGCGACCAGGTCTTCGGCAACCTCTACCTCACCGACAAACGCGGCGGCCACGACTTCGACGCCGAGGACGAGTCGGTGATATCCACCCTGTCCGTGGCCGCCGGCGTGGCCATCGACAACGCCCGGCTGTACGAGGCATCGCAGCGCCAGCATCGGTGGCTGCAGGCGAACGCGGAAATCACCCACGGCCTGCTCTCCGGCAAACCCCGGCTGGAAGTCCTGGAGTTGATCGCCCGACGCGCCCGGGAGATAACCGACGCGCTGGTCGCTGATGTTTCCGTGCCCCTGTCCAGTACCGATGACCTGGTCGTCGAGCTGGCCATCGGCGCGGACGACGGCATGCGCCGGGGGCTGGTGATACCGGCCGAAGGCACCCTGTCGGGAGCCGCCTACCAAGCGGGTACGCCGGTGAGCACGGCAGGCCTGGCCGACGATGACCGCTACCCAGCAGGGCCGCCGCGCCCCGAAGGCCTCGGGCCGGCAGTCGCCGTACCCCTGGGCACCGCGGCCAAGGACACCCGAGGCGTCCTGCTGCTGGCGCGCCCCTCTGGAGCCCCGGTCTTCACCGACGAGGAACTGCAGCCGCTGCTCGCCTTCGCCGGACAGGCCGCGCTCGCCCTGGAACTGGCCGAGCGCCGCAACGACGCCGAGCAGCTCGCCCTGCTGGAGGACCGCGACCGCATCGCCCGCGATCTGCACGACCTGGCCATCCAACGGCTGTTCGCCACCGGCATGACCCTGCAAAGTGCCGCACGCCTCGTCGAGCACGCCGGCGCCGCGGAACGCGTCCAGCGGGCCGTGGGCGACCTGGACGAAACCATCAAGATCATCCGCTCTACGATCTTCGGACTGCGCGCCCGGGAAGACGAAACGGGACCGAGTCTGCGCGCCCGCGTCGCCCGTGCCGTCGGCGAAGCGGGTACGACGCTGGGCTTCCCGCCGCGCCTGAGCATGGAAGGACTGCTGGACACGGACGTACCACCGGCGGTGGCCGACCATGCCATGGCAGCCCTCGGTGAAACGCTGAGCAACGCGGCCCGGCACGCGCGCGCGACGCGGGTGGAAGTGTCCCTCCAGGCCACCGCGGACGAGGTCATCCTTACTGTGACGGACAACGGCAGGGGCATCCCGGCCGATGGCAGGCGCAGCGGCCTGCGCAACCTCGCCGAACGCGCGCGCAGTGTGGGCGGCACCCTGGACATCCACACGCCGGCCGAGGGCGGCAGCCGACTCATCTGGCGGGCGCCTCTCGCAGCCGAATCGCGGGCGTGACCGGGTAGCGTCCCCAGTGGGACGGCGAACGGGGAGCCACGCTGAACGATCAGACGCTGAGCCGTGATCCCGTCACGAGATCCGGCCGGATGCGCAGAGCGGCAGGCAGGGCAGAGTGCTCCGTCCACGGGCGAAGCGTGGCTGCGTATCGGGTGAGTTCCGCCTCGTCGGTGACCCGGCAGGCGTAGCCGGTGACGACGACGCTCCAACCCAGATGTGTTTCAGGGTTGATGGCATCGGCTTCGTAGGCCACCACGACACCCGCCTCGTCGGTGGGCGCCACGATCGAGGTGAGCGTCGCGCCTTCGTGAAGCTGGACGATGATGTCCTCGTCGTCCATGAGGTGGTTGACGGGGCGGACAGCGGGCAGGGCCTGTTCGGTGAAGACGATGCGTCCCAGCGAGACGGTGCCGAGCAGATGCAGAGCCTCGGCACGGTCGAGCCGCGTCATACGCCGGGGCGCCACCGTGACGGCGCGGCTGGTCCCCGTCCGCGGCGTGGCTTCGTTGTTCATCATGCCCACCCTCTGCTCTTTGCATCGTGCCTCGAAGCAGCCCGCTGCCCTGACAGCCAGCGTCCCCGAGGGGCCTGTGCGGCGACAGGGCCGAACGGACCTCTCCGGGGCCCGTCTGCCAGAGGCTCTGTGTTCGTCCGCCCGTCGCGACGCAACGCTGATGCACGCGGACGAACAGGCTGGCAGCTCGGCCGAAGCCCGACAGGCCATCATGCGACCGCCATTGACGGCGAACCCCCAGGCCCCCGCCCACCGCCGAAGGCCTTCCGGGCCGTGACAGGACCTCAGGGACAGCGGCCCCCGCGACCGACCGAGCGGCCCTGCACAATGGGCAGTGTGGGGACGTTCGGCCCTGGCCGTTCGGCCCTTTTGAGGTCACCATGCAGAGGTCCGCCCCGGCGGACGAAGACTCAGCGGATACGGAGTGTGTGATGACGGACAGCAGTGGCGGCCTCAACGAAAAGGACCCGGTCAGGGTGTTCCTCCTCGACGACCACGAGGTGGTGCGACGTGGTGTGCACGATCTGCTGGACGCCGAGCCCGACCTGACCGTGGTCGGCGAAGCGGCCACCGCCGAACAGGCGCTGGTGCGGGTGCCCGCGCTGCGCCCGCAGGTCGCCATACTGGACGTGCGGCTTCCGGACGGGGACGGCGTGAGCGTATGCCGCGAGCTGCGTTCCCAGATGCCCGATCTGGCCTGTCTGATGCTCACTTCGTTCGATGACGAAGAGGCACTGCTGGACGCGATCATGGCCGGGGCGTCCGGCTATGTCCTCAAGCAGATCACCGGCACCGACCTCGTCACCGCGGTACGGACAGTGGCCGCCGGCCAGTCCATGCTGGATCCCGGCGCCACGGCCCGTGTGATGGCACGTCTGCGAGGCGGCGCGCCGCAGGACGAACAGCAGCAGCGGGGGCTGCCCGCGCTGACCGACCGGGAGCGGGAGATCCTGGCGCTCGTGGGTGAGGGCCTGACCAACCGGGAGATCGGCAAGCGGCTCTACCTGGCGGAGAAGACGGTCAAGAACAACATCTCCCGGCTGCTGGCCAAGCTGGGTGTGGAGCGGCGGGTTCAGGCCGCCGTCATCGCCACGCAGGCACTGGGCGGCAACGGGGGCCTAGCAGGCTCAGCCTCCCCGGCGTATGAGGCCCGCTCACGCAACTGAGGTGCCGCGCACCGGAAGTGACGTGCCCGGTCCGCGTCCCGCGCGAGTAGCTGACACCCCGGTTCCTCTCGGCACCGGGGTGTCAGCCGTCTGACGCAGGGGCCGGCCGGCGTCGGACGGCCAGGCCCGGGAGGATGTTGCAGAACCTCCCGGGAGGTCCCGTCCCGGCGCGGGCCGAGCGGTTCTCAGGCGTGCGGCACCACGGCGACGGGGCAGGGGGCATGGTGCAGAGCGGCATGGGCCACCGATCCGATGCGGGTGCCGATGGGGGAGCGGCGTACCCGGCGGCCCAGCACGAGCAACTGGGCCCGGGCGGCGGCCGACAGCAACACCTGCCCCGCGCTTCCGATTTCCACGTGCTCGATCACCGGCACGGCGGGGAACTTCTCCCGCCAGGGAGCGAGCGCCTGCTCCAGAGCCTTCCTCTCGAACGGTTCCAGCCCTCCCGCCTCGTCGGCAAGGCGCATCGAACCCGGGCTGTAGGCAAAGATGGGCGGCAGGCTCCAGGCCCGCACCGCTCGTACGGTCGCGCCCCGTGCGGCAGCCGCCTCGAAGGCGAAATCGAGCACGGCGTCACTGTCCTGCGCCCCGCCCTGCTGGCCCACCACCACCTCGCCGCCATCCTCTGCCTCGCGCGCGACCGTGCCGCGGGCTCGGACAGAGACCACGGGGCATGTCGCGGCCGCGACGACCTGCTGGCCGTACGAGCCGAGCAGGAAGCCGGCGATGGCCCCGTGCCCGCGTGATCCCAGGACCAGCATGCCGGCCCGGTCGGCCTCGGCGAGCAGGGCGGAAACCGCTGTATCCGGCACCACTTCGGCTGTGACCGACAGGTTGGGATGCCGGTCGGACACGCGTGTCTCGGCCTCGCGCAGCACGGTGTTGGCCGACTGGGTCTGCACTTCCCTGTCCTGGACGATCGGTACGTCCAGCGGCTGCCAGAGCCAGGCGTGCACGATGCGCAGGGGCACGCCGCGGAGCGCGGCCTCACGGGCTGCCCAGTCGGTCGCGGCCAGGCTCTCCGGGGATCCGTCCACTCCTGCAACGACGGCTCGCCTCATGGGGCTTCCTCCATACGGGTTCGACGGGCACGGCCACTCAGCCGGCCCCGCTCTTCCCAGCATGAGCGAGCCGGAGCTGCATGAGGAGGGCCACTCGGCCCGACATGCGTACCCCCTTCGGCCACGACACCTCCAGGAACACAACTGCATCAACGGCGGTCCCGAGGGCCGACCGTCCCCGAGCCGGGGCCCTGTGGCCCCTCTCGGATACAGGGCGAGCCGACCAGTCTGAGAGGTGTCGGCCCACCACACCCCGTCAGGAGCGAAGCATGTCCAGCACTGTCACCGTAGGTCTCGACGGATCCCGAGAAGGCCTGGCGGCCGCGAACTGGGCCGCCCGCGAGGCGCTCAGCCGCGGCCTGCCGCTGCGGCTGCTGGCGGCGTGGGACAGCGACCACGACAACCGCTCCCGCCGCATCGGTCTGGACACAGCACGTGGATGGGGCGAGAGGTCCCTCCACATCACACAGCACCGTCTGCAACGCAGGCACCCCGGGCTGCACGTGGAAACGACGTGGATCCCCGGGGACCCGGTCGACACACTGAGCACCGCGGGGAACGAGGCGGAGCTGCTCGTGCTGGGTTCTCGCGGCCTGAGCGGCATAGCCGGCTTCCTCGCCGGATCCGTATCACTCGCAGTACTGGCCCGCATCCGGCGCCCCGCCGTCCTCGTCCACCCCCAGACCGCCCCCGTGCCCCAGGAACACGACCCGGCCGGCTACATCCTGCTCGGACTGGACGCATCCCGGCCCAGCGACGAGATGCTCGCCTTCACCTTCGACACCGCAGACCGGTACAGCTGCCGAGTGCGGGTGCTCTACAGCTGGGCGATGCCGCTGTTGCACGGCCCCGACATGGCTGGCGCCTTGCCGCTGCTGACGGCCGAACTCGAGAACGACTGGGGCCAAGCCCTCGACGCGGCGCTCACACCCTGGACGAAGAAGTACCCCGCCGTGCCCGTCGTCCGCCAGTGCCAACAAGGGCGTCCGGCACAGGACCTGATCGACGCCGCGCACCGTGCCCGGCTGGTCGTCGTGGGCCGCAGAAACCGCCGCTCACGGATCGGCACCCACATCGGCGCCGTCACCCATGCGGTTCTGCACCACTCGCCGACCCCCGTCGCTGTCGTACCGCATGACTGACCTCCGAGCCGTAACCTCCGCTGGCCTCAGCGCGGGACGTCGATCCGATGCTTTCGACCACGGCCGTCCACGCCCCGGCGGCCCGGCTCGCCTCCGTCCGCACCGCTCACCTGCCACGGTTCCCGCGACACCGCCACTCCTGGCTTCCGCGGGATGAGCGGCGGTGGCAGCGTGGAGTGCAGGCTGCGGGAGACGGACTCATCCAAGCGCTCGAGAGGCTCCGGAGGGGAGGCATCGGTGCCAGCACAACCGCGAGGACCCGCCGGTGCACGTCCCGATGCCGAGACGCACCTTCGCCTGCTCGGCCTTGTGGCGCTGAACGATCCTCCGAAGGCCGCTGCGACCGCAACGCCGGCTGCCTGCCGGGCTGTAGGCATCACTCCTCATCACCGGTGACCATCCCGCCACCGCACGGGCGATCGGGGCTTGACGGAAACCGTGCCGGAAACCTCAGTGGGGATTCCCGTCACGGCGAGTCAAACGCCCTGGTCAGCTGACATGCGCACGTGATGGGCAGGATGTCCTGGCGGACACCTTCCCTGGCACACACCCGGTAGCCGACTGACCGCTGACGGCCTAGCGGATCGTGTTGCTGGGGTGCGCCCCCATAAGGCACTACGATTGCTCGGGAGCGGGGTCAGGCCGCTGACCTGCGACGATCTGGGCCGTCGCAGGCGCGGTGGGGTCACGCTCGGGATAGGGAGTGCCAAGCGGGATGTCCGTTCTGTCCCGTCGGTGCGCAGGGGTGTGCGCGATCATTTCGAGCTCGCCCCGGACAGGCGGCTCCGCGTCGTCCCGGTGGTCCGCATCGGGTCACCAGGCCCCGTCCCCCACCGGACGCTGGGCATGGTCGGTCGTAGACAGAACTCCAGCGCTGCCCGCCCGGGCGGCTCCGTCATGTGACGGCCGACGCAGGGAGCTCGGTCACGGGCGGCTGTGAGTCGCCAGTGGTCGGCAGGGTGACCGTCATCGTGAGGCCCCCGCCGGGCGTGTCCTCGGCGGTCAGAGTCCCGCCGATCGCCTCGATGAAGCCGCGTGCCACGGCGAGTCCGAGACCGACTCCGGCACCACGTGGAGCGTCGCCGTAGCGCTGGAACGGCTCGAAGATGCTGTTCTTGGCCTCGTCCGGCACGCCCGGGCCCCGGTCGACGACCCGCAGTTCGACGCGGTTGGCGAGGGCGCTGGCGGCCACGTGGCCGGCCTGGCCATCGGGGCTGTACTTGACGGCGTTCTCAACGATGTTGGCGACGGCTCGTTCGAGCAGTCCGCGGTCGACGGCGACCATCGGCAGGGTCTCGGGGATGTCGAGGTCGACGCTCCCTTCCGGCACGCCGCCCAGCGCCATCGGGACGACTTCGTCGAGGTCGGTCTCCCGGATGAGCGGGGTGACCGTTCCGGTCTGGAGGCGGGACATGTCCAGGAAGTTGCCCACGAGGTGGTCGAGGCGGTCGGCACCCTCCTCGGTTCCTGCGAGCAGCTCGTTCTGGTCCGCCTCGGACCATTCGACGTCCTCGGAGCGGAGTGATGTGACGGCGGCCTTGATCCCGGCGAGAGGGGTGCGCAGGTCATGGCTGACGGCGGCGAGCAATGCCGTGCGGAATCTGATTGCCTTCGGCGAGCTCGCGGGCCTTCCTCGCCTCACCGACGAGCCGCTGACGGTCGAGTACGACGGCGGCCTGGGCGGCGAAGGCACCGAGGACACGGCGGTCCTCGGCGGGGAGTGCCCGGCCCGACAGTGCAAGTGCCAAGGTGTCGCTGACGGGCATGTCGACGTCCGCGTCTTCAGGCCGTGTGACCGGTTGGGTGCCCACTGCGGCGGTCGTCGACCAGGCATCCACTTCGCTCGCGCGCTCCAACAGGGCCACGGAGTCCAAAGGTCTCACGGAGGCGCTCGAGCAGAGCGTCGAGGGAGTCCTCGCCGCGAAGGATGCTGCCGGCGAGGAAGGAGAGGACCTCGGACTCGGCGCGCAGCCGGGCCGCTTGATGGGTGCGGCGCGCGGCGAGATCGACGACGGAGGCCACGGACACGGCCACGCTGACGAAGATCGCGATGGCCACGATGTTCTTGGGGTCGGCAATGGTCAACTGGTGCAGCGGCGGAGTGAAGTAGTAGTTGAGGAGCAGGGAGCCGACCGCCGCCGACGCCAGCGCGGGCAGCAGACCGCCCAGGAGAGCTGCCGCCACCGTGCAGGTGAAGAAAGCATGTCGTTGGCGAGCCGCTATATCCCCGGCCGCGAGCGACGTCCGTCGGCCTGGTGTCCTGGCTTGATGTCAGTGTCCTGGGGGCTGTTGGGCACCGGCTCCTCCAGGTGGTCGGGGCAGTCGGGGTTGTGGCAGGGGCCCGGGCCCCACACCGGCACAACGACTCCGAGAGTCTTGTGCCGTCTCTTGATGGTCGTCTCCAGAGGGTGCTTGCAGACCGGGCACACAAGCGTCCTTTGGAGACTGGTCTCATGCTCGGCTTTGCTCATTCTTTAACAATAGGCTCTGCGGTTGGAGAAGGGGATAGCCGACCTGCGCGCATCCTGCGGCGTTGATCAGCTCGCCGGGCGGGGCGGATCATCCGGTTCCTGGTCCTGCTCAGCGTGGCCGTCGAGTCCGGGGTTCGCGGTTGCGGCGTCGGACGGGGAGGCTGCCTTGTCGTTCGGAGCGGCGGGCTCGGTACGGGGTGGGGCGGGTCGGCGCAGGCTGAGGGCTACGGATGCGGCCAGCACGATGACGATGACTGCGAGGCTGATCGGTGAGGGGATTTCCGGGATGCTGGTGCTGATCGTCTTGTGGGATGCCTGGAGGATGAGCTTGAGGCCGATGAAGGCGAGGATGATCGCCAGGCCCTTGTTCAGGTAGTGGAAGCGGTCCAGGAGGCCGGCGAGCATGAAGTACAGGGCTCGCAGGCCGAGGATAGCGAAGGCGTTGCTGGTGTAGACGATGAAGGCGTCGTCGCTGACGGCGAGGACGGCGGGGACACTGTCCACGGCGAAGACCAGGTCGGCTGCCTCGATCGCGGCTACCACCGCGAGGAGCGGGGTGGCCACGCGTTGGCCGGCTTCCTTGACGAAGAACTTCATGCCGGCGTATTCGTCCCGGACCGGCATGATTTTGCGCAGTAGCCGTACGGCGAAGCTCTTGCCCGGGTCGAAGCTCTCCTGTTCGTCCTTGAGGAGCTTGTAGGTGCTGTAGAAGAGGACGGCGGCGAAGGCGAACAGCACGGCGGTGAAGCGGCTGACCACGGCGACGCCGAGGGAGAGGAAGATCCCGCGGAACACCAGGGCTCCCATGACGCCGAAGAACAGCACGCGGTGCTGGTAGGCGCGGGGCACCTTGAAGTAGGCGAAGATCACGGCGAAGACGAAGAGGTTGTCCACCGACAGGCTCTTCTCCAACAGCCAAGCGGTGGTGTACTCCGTGCCGGCTGTCGTGCCGAGGACGAGGAAGACAACAGCGGCGAAGATCAGGGCGAGGCCCACCCACAGGGCGCTCCAGGCGGCTGCTTCTTTGAAGCCGATGACGTGCGCGGTGCGGTGGGCCAGCAGGTCCACCGCCAGCGACACCACAACCGTCGCGGCGAACGCCCCCCACAACCAGAGTGGGACCTCAAGCACACCGGTCACTTTCCCGATGGCCCACGCCGATGCGCGGAACCTTATAAGGGATTTTGCAGTATTTCGTTCCACTGGGCGATATCAGAAGCGTGGACCTGGCATGCCCTTGCCGCCCTCAACCGGCACGTAGGCCGACGCGGCAGCATTCCGAGGCAGGGGTGTGGAGCCGGGGTGCCCGGGCGACCGATGTCGGCCTTCACCGGGCCCTCGTTCTGCGGGGGCGGGACGAGCGACCGGGGGTACCTTCGGGTAGAGGCTGCGGATCCCTTCAGGGAGGCGAGTGCCAGGAGCGCCCCGCTGTGCCGCCGTGGTCAACGGGGCGGAGAGGGTGATGTCCCCACGTGCGCTCCGATCCCCGGCCGCTGCCTTCGGTCAGGGATCAGAGCGGCCGTCCCCATTCTGACCGCCCACGTGATCATCCTGGGCAGATGCCCGGCATCCACATCGTCGCCAGGGTCACCCGGCGGCAAAGCGACGTGATTGCACTCTGTCCAGGCTGGGTGCCTGCGGTCAGGACACGGCATGAAACGGTGGCCGCTCCCCGACCTTGTTGGGCCGTCTGTGGCACGCGGTGTTCTCCGCGACCCAGGTGAGGTCGGAGGAGTTCGGCGATCGCTCGGCCAGGATCCCGTGAGTGATCCAGCTGATGACGGCCTTGGCGGATGTCTTCCCTGAGCGGGCGCGGTGCATGTGAGGGGTGCTCTGGCCGGTGGGCGGAGGGCTGATCACGTCGTCGTGTGCCACTTCGATGACCATCCGCCTGGGTGCTGGACGGCGAGCCGCGCGGCCGCGACGAGGAGCAGACCCAGGGCGAGAGCGCGGCCGCGCCCTGAGCACGGCCCTCTGGTAGTCGGGGCATGGGCCGGGATCACACCGTTTGCGGCCCCATGAGCCGGACGATGAGGTCGTCGAGGCTGACCAGACCGGTGAGCCTGCCGCTGCTGTCGCGGACGACGGCGAGTGTGGCGCGGCGCTGGCGGAGCTGTTCGACCGCGTGCGAGACGGTGTCGCCGGATGTCAGCTCAGGGACGGGGCGGGCGAGGTCGCGGGCGTTCAGGACGCGGTGGCGGGTGCGGGCGACCAGCGCGTCGCGGGCATGGACCGAGCCGAGGACCTGATCGCCGTCACGGACCAGGAGGCGGGAGCGGTCGGCGGCTGCGGCTTGGGCGAGGATCGTGTCGGGGTCCGCGTCGGCCGGGACGGTCACGATGTCCTGTGCCGGGATCTGGAGGTCGGCGACGGGGGTCTGCGGTTCGGTGAGGGAGCGGGTGATCAGGTCGGAGTCGGTGGTGTTGATCAGGCCGAGGCGTTCGGATTCCTCGACCAGGTGGGTGAGCTGCTCGCGGTTGTGCACCGCGGTCAGCTCGTCGCGGGGCTGCACGCGGCACATGCGTACCAGCGCGTTGCTGACCTTGTTGAGCTGCCAGATCAGCGGCCGTACGGCGTTGACGAGGGCGCGGAAGGGCGGGGTGAGGAGCATCGCCGAGCGTTCCGGGTGGGCAATCGCCCAGGACTTGGGCGCCATTTCACCGACGGTCATGTGCAGAAAGACGACGATGATCATGGCGACGGCGAAAGCGATGCCGTAGCTCAGTCCGGCAGGCAGGCCGAGCTTTGCCAGGAGCGGGTCGACCTGGTGGGAGATCGCGGGCTTGGAGATCGAGCCCAGGCCCAGGGTGCAGATCGTGATGCCGAGCTGGGCGCCGGCGAGCATCAGGGACAGCTCGCGCATGCCGGCGAGTGCGGCCTTGGCACCGCGCTGCCCCTCGGCAGCGGCCTTCTCCATGCGGTGCCGCTTGGCGGCGACCAGGGCGAATTCGGCGGCGACGAAGAAGCCGCTGCCGATCAGCAGCAGGACGGTGACGAAGAGAGCCATCGGGAAACTCATGCCTGCGGCTCCTGCTTCTGGGCCTGGTCCTGCTCGGTGGTGAGGCGCTCGATGCGTACGCGCTCGGGGACGTGACGATCGAGGCTAAGGACCTCGATGCCTGCTTGACCGTTGTCCGGGAGGTCCACGGTGAGGTGGTCTCCGATAGCCGGGAAGCGTCCGAGGCGGTCGATGATCAGGCCGGCAACGGTGTCGTAGTCGTCCTCCTCGGGGAGGCCGATGCCGGTGGCATCCTCGACCTCGTCGAGGCGGCGGCCGGCGTCCACCAGCCAGCCGTCCCCGTCCGGGACCGCGAGATGGATGACGGTGTCGGTCTCATCGGCGATGTCGCCGACGAGCTCCTCGGCGATGTCCTCGTAGGTGACGATGCCGGCGACGCCGCCGTGCTCATCGAGGACGACCGCGAACTCGTCGTCCCGCTCACGCATCTGCGCGACCGCCTGGGGCAGCGGGAGCGTGTCGGGCAGCAGCAGGGGGCGGCGGGCCGCCTCGCTCGCGGTGGCGTGCTCGAAGCGGGCGGCGGGCTGGTGGATGAGGTCCCGTACGCCGAGGACACCGGTGATGTCGTCCGGGTGGTCGCCGAACACGGGGTAGTTGGAGTGACCGTGCTTGGCGATCAGATCGACGGCCTCGGCGAGGGTGGCGTCCTTGCGTACGAACACGGCGTCCGCGCGCGGCACCATCACTTCGTCCAGCGTGCGCTCGGAGAACTCCAGGGCGTGGTCGAGGAGTTCGGCGGTGTCGGCGGGCAGCTGGCCCTGCTCGTGGGATTCGCCGATCAGGTGGCTGAGTTCCTCGAGGGTGGCGCCGTGGTGCAGTTCCTCGACCGGTTCGATGCCGACCTTGCGGAGCAGCTTGTTCGCGGCGCCGTCGAAGATGTGCACCACCGGGCCGACGATCTTCAGGTAGAGGAGGGTGGAGGAGGCGAGGGATTTGGCGAGGCGTTCGGGGACGGCCAGCGCCAGGTTCTTCGGCGCCAGCTCGCCCAGCACCATCTGCAGCACCGTGGCCAGTACGAAGGCGAGGACGACGGAGATGACCGAGACGGTGCCGTCGGACAGGCCGAGGCCGTCCAGCGCGGGCTTGAGCAGTGCGGAGACGGACGGCTCGGCGAGGAATCCGACGACCAGACCGGTGACCGTGATGCCCAGCTGGGCACCGGACAGCATGAAGGAGAGCCGTCCGAGGACCTGCACGGCGCGGGCGGCACGCTTGTCGCCCGCCTCGGCCTCACGGGCCAGGGCAAGACGGTCGGCGGCGACGTAGGCGAACTCCTGGGCGACGAAATAGCCTGTACCGGCGGTCAGGACGAGGACGGCCAGCAGGCCCAGTACAGCGTTCACCGGGCACCACCCCGCCGCATGCCACGATCACGGGCAGTCCGGCGAGTTGGGCGGGGACTGCGCTCCGGCATGGCGGGGTCCGTCGGTCTGGCGGACAAGATGGGTGCTCCTTCTCAGGGTGAGGGGCAGGGGATACCTGGCCCGAGTATCGGTGAAATGCGGCAACAGGCTGCTGGTACGGCGGTCGCGCGGTTGGGGTCTGTCAGGCGGCAGCCGGGCCGACCAGCTCCTCCAGGACGTCCTCCATCGTGACGAAGCCCAGAACCGTGCCCCCGGCGCCGGTGACCACGGCGAGGTGGCTGCCGGCGGCGCGCAGGGCGGTCAGGGTGTCGTCCAGCGGGGTGTCGATACGCACCTGGGTCACGGCGTGCAGCGACGTCCGCGGGAACGGCTTGTCCCGTTCCGCGACACCGAGGGTGTCCTTGATGTGGAGGTAGCCCAGGACCGCACCGGCGGGGCCGGCGACCGGGAAGCGGGAGAATCCGGCGGCGGCGGCGGTGCGCTGCAGCTGGGCCGGGGTGATCCGGTGGTCGACCGTGATCATCTGCTGCGCCGGGACGAGGATCTCGCCGACCGGGCGGGTGCCGAGCTCGAGGGCATCGCGCAGCCGCTCGCTGTCCGCGGGCGACAGAAGCCCGGCGTCGCTGGTGTCGCGGACCATCCGGGCGAGCTCGTCGTCGGTGAAGACGGAGGCGACCTCGTTCTTCGGCTCGACCTTCAGCAGCCGCAGCAGGAGGTTGGCGAAGGCGTTGATACCGAAGATCACCGGGCGCAGGGCGCGGGTGAGGGCCACCAGCGGCGGGCCGAGCAGCAGGGCCGTTTTCACCGGGGCGGCGAGCGCGATGTTCTTCGGGACCATCTCGCCGATGAGCATGTGCGCATACGTCGCTGCGGTGAGCGCGATGACGAAGGCGACCGGGTGCACCAGGGCGTGCGGCAGGTGGGCTGCCGCGAACGCCGGCTCGAGAAGGTGGGCGATGGCGGGTTCGGCGACCGCGCCGAGCACCAGTGAGGAGGCGGTGATGCCGAGCTGGGCGGTGGCCATCATCTGCGAGAGGTGTTCCAGGCCCCACAGGGTCAGGCGGGCGCGCGCATGGCCGTCGCGGGCGTACGGCTCGATCTGGCTACGGCGCACCGAGATCAGCGAGAACTCGGCGCCGACGAAGAAGGCATTGGTCAGCAGGGTGAGGAAACCGATGGCGAGCTGGATGGCGGTCATCGGGCAACCTCGTGGCGCTGCTGCCCGGGCAGGCGTGCGGGTTCGGTGATGTGGACGCGGTCGGCCCGGTGGTGCTCGACGTCGAGGACGTCCAGCTGCCATCCGTCGAGGACGACCGTGTCGCCTTCGGCCGGGATGCGGGCCAGACGGGTCGCGATCAGTCCGGCCACGGTCTCGTAGGGACCTTCGGGTGCGATCAGTCCTATCCGGGCGAGCTCGTCGATGCGTACGCTGCCGTCCGCCTCCCAGGTGGCGCGGCCGTCCGGGGTCGGCGGGGCGGGCAGCAGGTCGGGGGCTTCGGCGGGGTCGTGCTCGTCTCGGACCTCGCCGACGACCTCCTCGACGATGTCCTCCACGGTCGCCACGCCGGCGGTGCCGCCGTACTCGTCGATGATCACGGCCATCGTGCGGTGCGCGCGCAGCCGCTCCAGGAGGCGGTCCGCGGTCAGGGTGTCGGGCACCAGCAGCGGCTCGCTCGCCAGGTCGGTGACGGGGGTTGCGGCTCGCTTGTCCGGGGCGATGGCGAGGACGTCGCGGATGTGGACCGTGCCGATGACCTCGTCCAGGCTGTCCCGGTAGACGGGGAACCGGGAGAGCCCGGTGGCGTAGGTAAGGTTCGCGGCGTCGGCCGCGGTGGCGTGCGCTTCCAGCGCGCGGACGTCGACCCGCGGAGTCATCACGTTCTCGGCGGTCAGCTCGGCCAGGTGAAGCGTCCGGACGAACAGTTCGGCGGAGTCCGCCTCGATGGCACCCTCGGCAGCCGAATGCCGGACAAGCGAGACCAGCTCCGCAGGGGTACGCACGGAGGCCAGCTCCTCGGTGGGCTCCAATCCGAAGCGGCGGACGAACCGGTTCGCCGTACTGTTGAGATGCCGGATGAACGGGCCGAAGGCGGCGGTGAAGCCCCGCTGCGGGCCGGCCACGACCTTGGCGACGGCCAGCGGACGGGAGATCGCCCAGTTCTTCGGCACCAGCTCGCCGACGACCATCAGAACGACCGTGGAGACGGCCACCCCCAGCACGGTGGCGACGGAGGAGGCGGCCACGCCCAGGCCGATGGCTTCGAGCGGACCCCGCAACAGTGCCGCGAGAGACGGCTCGGCGAGCATGCCGATCACCAGCGAGGTGACGGTGATGCCGAGCTGAGCGCCGGACAGCTGGAAAGTGAGCTGACGGACCGCCTTGAGCGCGCCTTCGGCTCCTCGCTCCCCGGCCGCGGCAGCCCGCTCCAGCGCGCCGCGCTCAACGGTGGTCAGAGAGAACTCGGCCGCGACGAACACCGCACAGGCCAGGGTCAAGGCCAGGGCCGCAAGCAGCAACAGGACTTCGATCACCGCGCCACCCCCGATCCCTCGCTCATACGGCGCGGGCAGGCAGCGGCACGGCTGGTACTGGGAGGCTCACCCATTGCGGGTCGCTCACTCCTTATTCGGCTCGTCGGATCGGGCGGATCCTGGGCGACTCGGTGAGGCGGCAGCGCCTCGATCCCATCGTAAAGGGTCGGCAAAGACTCCCCGATGGGGCTGCACGCAGCGCGCCCCCGGTGCTTTTCGGACGTTCTCTGGCGAGTTGCCCGGATGTCGCCCGCGCGGAGCGCCCGACCTCTATGCTTCTACATGCGTGTAGAAAATGCGAGAAGGGGGTCGGGACGTTCCTGGCCGCCTCGCAGGCGACCGTACTTGGCCGGGAGGGGCGCGCCGGTGAGCACAGTGCCAGCCGTCGGGCGCGGCCGCCCGTCCGATGTGTCGCCCGCGCCATCCGTCTTCATTCCCTTGGGAGGGCTGTCGTGGCTTCGATCGACCTGAACAACGTGCTGGACAAGTCGTGGGCGGACAAGAGCCTGCCGGAGATACTCGCCGCGCCGGTGTCCGCGCTGAAGGGTGTTTCGGACCGGGACGGCGAGCTCCTTCAGGAGGCGTTCGGCGTCAAGACGGTCGCCGATCTCGCCGATCTGAAGTACATGCGCTGGGCGCAGGCCCTGGCTGCGCTGGACATCTCTGCCAAGTAACCGTCTCCCGTCGGCCGGTGGACTCATCCCGTTCGGGGCCTGCCGGTCGGCGGTTGAAGCACCACACGTACATGTGAAGGAGTGAAGGCCGCGATGGTGTTCAAACGGCTTCTCGGCTCGCTCGGCGTGGGCGGCCCCGCTGTGGACACGGTCCTCGACCACGGCACAGCAGCACCCGGCCGGCCCCTGACCGGGCACGTCCATCTCAAGGGCGGCGACGTCGGCTTCGACATCGAGCACATCACCCTCGAACTCGTCGCCCGCGTCGAGGCCGAGACGCATGACGGGGAGCACGTAGGTGCCGTCGTCTTCGACCGGTTCACCGTCGGCGGCGGCTTCCGCCTCGCCCAGGGCGAGCAGCGCAGCATCCCGTTCAGCGTGACGCTGCCCTGGGAGACCCCGATCACCGAACTGCACGGGCAGAGCCTGGGTGTCGTGTTCGGAGTGCGCACCGAACTCGCGGTTGACGGCGCCAAGGACAAGGGTGACCTCGACCCGCTCTACGTGCGCCCGCTGCCCGTCCAGGAAGCAATCCTCGAAGCCTTCGGTCAGCTGGGCTACGGCTTCAAGTCCGCCGACCTCGAACTGGGCCGCATCGGCGGCACCGGCCAGCAACTGCCCTTCTATCAGGAGATCGAGCTCACTCCGCCGCCCCAGTACGCGCACGCGATCAGCGAGATCGAACTGACCTTCCTCGCGAACCCCGGCGAAATGGAGGTGGTGCTGGAGGCCGACAAGCGCGGCGGCCTCTACTCCGGGGGCCACGACGCTCTCAACCGGCACGTCGTCAGCCACGAGGGCGCAGCACGCCGCGACTGGAACGCTGTGGTCGGCTCCTGGATCAGCCAGCTCGTCGAGCATCACGCTTCCCACGGCACCCACAGCCCCCAAGGTCACCACGACCCGCATGGCAGCCACGCCCACAAGGATCATCACGGTCACGGTGGTGACGACCAGAGCGGCGGTCACCACCGCTCCGGGCCCGGCATGGGCACCGTCGTCGCCGGAGGCGCCGCTGGACTCGCGGTCGGCGTTGTCGGCGGCATGGTCGCCGCCGAAGTCGTCGACGAGATCGGCGACGCGTTCGAAGGCGACGGGGAGGACGGCGAGGGCGAAGAGGCGTAACGGCGCGCCTTCCCGACTGCTAGATTCTACAGTGTTGTAGAAATTAGTCTGCCCGGGCCGGCCCCCCTTCCGGCCCGGGCAACCCTCAACGACATACGGAGTTGGCATGGCCCTGTGGGATCGCATAAAGGAATCCGCATCGACGATGCAGACCCAGCTCAATGCCAAGAAGAACGACCTCAAGAGCGGCGCCTTCCGGGACGCCAGCATGGCGATGTGCGCGCTGGTCGCCGCCGCGGACGGCACCATCGACCCGTCCGAGCGCAGCAAGGTGGCCCAGCTCATCGCCACCAACGAGGTGCTAAAGAACTTTCCGGCCGATGATCTGCAGCGTCGCTTCGAGGCCAACTGCGACAAGCTGACTGCTGACTTCGACTTCGGGAAGGTCAGCGTTCTGCAAGAGGTCGCCAAGGCGAAGAAGAAGCCTGCCGAGGCCCGTGCCGTGATCCAGATCGGTATCGTCATCGGCGGCGCCGACGGCGACTTCGACAAGGACGAGCAGGCCGTGGTCCGCGAAGCCTGCTACACGCTCGACCTGCCGCCCCACGAGTTCGACCTGTAGGTCCCACGATCCGGGCCAGGGCACGATCTGGGAGGCATTCGCCCGGACATCCCGTGACCCTCCCACCTCGAGCGTGGCGGTGGCCGCGGCGGGAAGGCCGCATCCCAGGGGCGTACCGAGAGGTGCATGTGTATGGAGATCTCAGGGATCATCAGTGCGGTCGTGTTCGGCATCGTCATCGGCACGCTGGGGCGTCTGGTTGTGCCGGGCCGGCAGCGTATCGGCGTGCTGTGGACGATCGCCGTCGGCATGGTCGCTGCCTTGGCCGGTACCGGCATCGCCGTCGGCTTGGGGGTGGCGGACACCAAGGGTGTTGACTGGATCGAATGGCTCATCCAGATCGGGCTGGCCGCCGTGGGTGTGGCCGCCCTCGGGTGTTTCAAGACGCGCTGCTGATCGAATCAGCGCAGGGGCTGCTGTCGCCGGTGGGCGGCGGCAGCCCTTCAGTTGGTGCAGTGCCCCGGCTATATCGGGGTGGCCGCGTGCAGGATGAAGAACAGGGTGATGGCCGAGTTCGCCGAGGACAGTGCTGAGGCCGTGGTGCCCGCGGCGGCCGCCCAGGCGGCCAGGCCCACTGCGGTGAAGACCGGCGGCCAGATGCGTCCGGCGGGGGCCGGTGCGAGCAGGGCGGCGACCCGGCGCGGCACCGGACCCGCCGTCGCGAAGTGCGCGAGTGTAGCGATCGGCGCGTCCCTGGAGATCAGCGCGGACTTCCCGATCGCCTGCGCAACGGTGCGCCGGTTGCCGACCTGGGTGGCCGCGTCTTCGTCCGCCCACCGCTCGGCGGTGTAGGTGACGGCGGTACGCAGTGGGCGCAGGAACGGATTGGCCCGCGCAGCGAGCTGTACGGTCAGCAGAAACCGGTGGTGCCGGTGGGTCAGGTGGGCTCGCTCGTGGGCGAACAGGGCTCTGCGCTCAACCGAGTTCAGCCCAGCCAGCATCGCGGTGGTGACCACGATCCTGTCCCGCTTGCCGGGCAGTGCGTACGCGTACGGCATCCCGTCAGGCAGCACCGCCACCGTCGTGGCAGGGAGCCCCTCAAGGGCACGCTCCGCGCGGCGGAGTACACGGTGATGCCGCCACGCCGCCCTCACGCAGGAGGCGATCACGGCGATCAGGGCCGGGATGGCGGCCTTGCCCGCGACCTCGTCGTAGGGCACCGCTTCACGGACCTCTGGATCCGACCACCCGTCCGGCAGCGGATTGCCGGGCAGTTGGGCGGTCCCGACCACCATCAGCAAAGCCAGGCACAAGGTGCTGCACACCGCGAGCACCCCGGCGACGCCGGTCAGCAGCCAGGTCGCCGCGCGGGGATGGAGGTGCTGTTCGGCCAGCCGGGCGATCGGCCAGGCCGTTAAGGGCAGGACCAGCGGCAGGAAGACGAAGACCCCCATGACGTCAGTGTTCCCCAACTCCGGGTTCCTGGGCCAGCAAATCGCGCAGCAGCCGCTCGTCCCGCGCCGACAGCGCGGTCACGAAGCTCGCCAGCACGGCCTCCCGGTCCGCCTCCGCGTCCAGGACCTTCCGCATCCGCAGGGCGGCGAGCCCGGCCTCGTCGGCAACCGCCGTCCACTCGAACGACCGGCCTGCCCGCTCCCGGGCAACCGCCCCTTTGGCGTGCAGCCGGGTCAGGATCGTCATCACCGTGGTGTAGGCAAGGTCACCGCCCAGACGGTCCTGCACCCAGGCCGCGGTGACCGGCCCCGGGGCCTGACGCAGCGCGGCAAGCACCTGCGCCTCCAGCTCGCCCTGGCCCCGCCGACGCGGAGACTGCCCGGTACCGCCCGTGTCCCGGTCCGTCATACCGTCAACCTCCCGCCTCCTGATGCCGATCCCGCCCGCCACCGCGGGCGCCCATCGTACTGACTCGCCGCCTGTGCTCGCGCTCGTTTCGCTCGGCGGAGCCGCAAAGTGAGCTGACTCCCCAGCGCAGTCCGTTGCCCGTTGGCTGACCCCGGTCGCCGGCCCTTCCAGGCTGAAGGTCAAGCCATGGAGTCAATTTCGGCCTCTTTGCGCCAAGGCGGCCCCATAGGGCTTACGCCATGCCCACCGGCCTCTATGATTCTACAGTCATGTAGAAGATATGTAGTGAGGGCTGGGCGCGGCTCATCCAAGTGCGTGGACAAGGCGTGGGCGGCTAAGGGCCTGTCCGGACTCCTCGCGGCGCCAGCTTCCGCGCTGAAGGGCGTGTCCGACCCTGACGGCGAGCTGAAGGGAGCCTTCGGCGTTACCACGTTGGCAGAGCTGGCTGAGCCGGAGCGCGTCTGCTGTTCCCAAGGCCCTGACTGGTCGCGCTCAACTGCGAAGCCATGTGACCTCGCACCACCGTGCGGTTCCGTGGGCTGGTGCTCGTCTGTGGCACCCGCACCTCCTGCAGGCACATCGCGCATGAAGGAGTGAACGCCACGATGGTGTTCAAGAAGCTGCTCGGCTCGCTCGGCGTGGGCGGCCTCACAGTCGACACGGCCCGCGACGCCGGTCTCGCATTGCCCGGCGGCAGCCTCACGGGTCAGGTCCACCTCAAGGGCGACAATGCTGACTTCGACATCGAACACGTTACTTTGGAACTGGTGGCCCGAGTGGGGGTGGCGTCGGGAGCGGCAATCGTCTTCGAACGGTTCACCGTCGCAGGCGGAATCCGCCTCGCCGAGGGCGAGCAGCGCAGCATTCCGTTCAGGGCGGCCCTGCCGTGGGAGGTCCCGATCACCGAGTTGTACGGTCAGCCGCTGGGCATCGGGCTCGGTGTGCGCACCGAGCTGGTCGTGGCGGGCGTAAAGGACAGGGGAGACCTGGACCCGCTGACGGTTCGCCCCCTGCCTGTCCAGGAGGCCGTCCTGGACACCCTCGGCCAGCGCGGCTTCGATTTCAAGTCTGCCGACCTTGAGTACGGGCACATCCACGGCACTGGCCAGCTGTTGCGCGCTCGTGGCTGCGGCCGGCGGAACGCCCGACCTGGCCGAGCGCCAGCGTGTGGCTCAGTTGATCGCGACCAACGAGGTGCTGCAGAACTTCGCCTTTGACGACCTGCGCCGGCGTTTCGAGGACAACCTCATCATGCTGTCTGCCGACTTCGAGTTCGGCAGGGCCGGCGTTCTGCAGGACATCGCCAAGGCGAAGAACAGGCCTGCCGAGGCCCGTGCTGTCATCCAGATCGGCATCGTCATCGGGGGAGCCGACGGAAACTTCGACAAGACGGAACAGGCTGTCGTCCGCGAAGCCTGCTACGCCCTCGGCCTCCAGCCCCACGACTTCGACCTGTAACCGGCTCGCCCCTCGGCGCGGCTCTGCGGACCACGGGCCTTGAGCCGCCTGCCCAGGCAGGTTGCCGGGTGGGTGGTTCATGGCCACTCATGTGAGTCAGTGCCAGAGCCGGGGACTGGAGTCGTTCGGTGTCACACCAGTGACCAGCAAGAATGTGCATTGGCGGTGGGAGACCACCGGAAGGCGCCAGCCTGCCTCCTCCCGGGTGACCGCTACCTTTGCCAGCGGTCGGGACAGGGTCGTGATCACGGGTCGTGTATGCCGGGCCGCCATCAACCTGATCCTGTACCCACGACGTGTCCGCCGGGCCCGACGCCGCACACAGCACCGCGAAAACCTCCGTTTCCGGCCCCACGCAAGCCCGCTCGCTCCCGCACGCGCACCAGTGCAGGATGAAGCGCGGCCTTCAGGCCGCTCCCAGTAGCGACGCGAATAGGACTGTCCACGCGCCGCGTGAGCATTCTTCGTGCGCGTGCGAGCCGAATGCAGCAATGCGAGGGACGTTGGTTATGTCGGGGGTGTACTCACCCAATCTGCCTGCCCGTTGGCCGCCGTGCGAGTGGCGCATGGGACGGACAGGTGCGATGAGAGAGGGGACGGGTACACAGAGCCCACAGAACATATCACCCCAAATAGGAGGTAAACCGTGCTTAGTCCCGCTCCAGCGCGCCAGGGTGTCGGCGTACTGCTGTTGTGCTGTGCCCTGTTGGCAACCTTGGCGGGATGCCGCAGTGACCAGGGTAAAGTTTCAGGAGCCACGCCCGTCGGTACCGCTTCGGCGGAGGAGCAGAAGCACGCCAAGGCGCGGTTTGCGGCGAACGCGGGCCTGGCAGCGGGCGCTACGTACCAGTGGATCGTGAAGCCTTATCGCGAGGGCAGGTTCAAAGACGGTGCGGATGGGCGTACCACCGCTCTCTTCAAGGCGGGGCTTGCGGGCGCGTTCACCTACAACAGGCTGAAGGCGGCCACTGGGTACGCGAAGGGTGATCCGCTGCTTTCGGAGGCCGTGGCCCCAATCACCATGCGCATGGAGGAGTTGAAGAAACTCGGCTCCAAGCTCCGCACCGGCCGGGTGCGCGAAGCAGACATCCGCTCGTTCGAGAAGGCGGTGACAAGCTTCAAGCACGCGGGCAAGGGTGCAGGAGTCGAGATCACGCAGAAGACTCCGTCGGCATCGCAGCTCGCCGGGAGCCAGCCAGACAACGGCGGCCGGTAAGAGCCCCTGACTCCGCTTCGACGGTGGTGCCGTGAGGGCTGGCGCGACGAGGATCGAGCGGTAGGCCGGTGCCCGTGCCGTTGCCATGCGCTTTGGGCCCGCCCGGGGAGGCGCCACCGAGCTGGCCTGCGGCAACAGCCGGGCAACCGGCCGGCCTTCTGAGGTGGCATCTATACGTTGACGCCGTACTCCTTCGCGATTCCCGTGAGACCAGTGGTGTAGCCCTGGCCGATGGCGCGGAACTTCCACTCCCCGTCGCGCCGATATAGCTGTCCGAAGACCATCGCGGACTGGTCGTGCGCGTCCTCGGTCAGCTCGAATCGGCACATCTCCAGTCCCGTTGCCTGGTGTACCACGCGAATGTAGGCATCGCGCACCCTGCCGAAGGCGCCGGCCGCGCCATGGCCCTCGGTGTGGACGGATACGACGAACACCACTGACTCCGCCTGTGCGGGCAGCAGGTTGAAGTCGATGGCGAGCTGCTCGTCGTCTCCTTCTCCCTGGCCGGTCTTGTTGTCGCCGGTGTGGCGGACAGAGTTTTCCGGCGTCGAGCGGTTGTTGAAGAAGACGAAGTGCTGGTCCGACAGAACACGGCCGTCGGCTCCCAGTACGAGTGCGCTTGCGTCGAGGTCGATGTCGCCGGGGCCACTGTGCACGGTCCAGCCGAGGCCGACAACCACGCTGGCGATGCCGGGCTCGGTGCGCGTGAGGGAGAGGTTGCTTCCTTTGGACAGATTCACGGACACAGTTCTTGTTCCTCCTGATGTGGCAGCTTGAAAGGGGTTACGCGCCTTGGCCTTTGCGGGGCTAGGGGGGTGCGGTGATAGGTGGGGCCGCGTTGAAGGTTGAAGGCCTGTACGTGCGGCCGTTGGCCGGGGCGGCAGGCGCGCGCCGGGTGTCGACGGCTTTCTCCCCAGACTTCGCGGCGACGGCCATGCCTTGTCGAGGTCGCCGTCAGCTCCGTTGATGACTTCCCTGAATCTACAGTTCTGTAGAAGATAAGTGGGGAGGCGCGCCGTGACTCAGCACGATGTCACCGCCCCCGGGTGCAGGAACGTCCCCAGGGGCTCGCGTGCACCACCGTCACGGCCATCCCGTCTCGACTGCAGGCCAAGTGTGCCGTCACGGGGCAGAACGATGGGCAGACTTTCGCCTGCGGGACCGCTGGCCAGGCCGCCCCTCGCCGACTCTCGGTCCGGTGGCTCGCCGGCGGCTCGGTGTGGACCCGCCGGTCCTGAACGGCTCGGGGCATCTGCTTCTGGACGAGCAGCCCAGCAGCATCGTCACGCTCGTAGACGGCGCCTGCCGGTGAACGCCGAGCGGCATACGGTCGGGCCTCCACCACTCCGGCCGGAAAGCGGCGCACCATCGCAAGGAGCCCGAAATAACTTCTACAGTGCTGTAGATTTCGGTTTCTGTCACTCGGCAGACCGGGCGCTTGCGCCCGGTCCTCGGACATGGAATGGGATGCGACATGAGCGTGAGCCTCGCCAAAGGCGGCAACGTCTCCCTCAGCAAGGAGGCCCCGGGCCTGACCGCCGTGCTGGTGGGCCTGGGCTGGGACGTCCGTACGACCACCGGCACCGACTACGACCTGGACGCCAGCGCCTTGCTGGTCAACGAATCGGGCAAGGTGCCCTCCGCCAAGCACTTCATCTTCTACAACAACCTGAAGAGCCCGGACGGGTCGGTCGAGCACACCGGTGACAACCTCACCGGCGAGGGCGAAGGTGACGACGAGGTCATCAAGGTCGACCTGGCGTCCGTTCCCGCCGACATCGTCAAGATCGTCTTTCCGGTCTCGATCCACGATGCGGAGAACCGCGGGCACAGCTTCGGACAGGTCCGAGGTGCCTTCATTCGCGTGGTCAACCAGGCCGGCGGCACGGAGATCGCCCGCTACGACCTTTCCGAGGACGCGGCGACCGAGACCGCGATGGTCTTCGGCGAGCTGTACCGCAGCGGTGCGGAGTGGAAGTTCCGCGCGGTCGGCCAGGGGTACGCCTCGGGCCTGGCCGGTATCGCCGGCGACTTCGGCGTCGCCATCTGACATCGGTTGCCCCCCGGTTCACCCCGGGGGGCCACCGCCAGGACAACGCCGACGGGGAGGCGAGTCGGCCGCCGGTTCTATTCGACGACCGCGCTGCCCGGCTCCACGGGCACCTCAGTGGGCTCGTCCTGCGGGTCACGGGCCTGGTCGCCTCGCTGCGGCGCCGCATCTGTGCAGCAGCGGGCGACTTCAGCGCGCACGAGAGCGTTCACGGCTGTGTAGGCGTCGATGGGCATGATGCATCTCCGAGAGGTGGTAGTCGATGGGATGGCAGCTGGACGGCCCGACAGGCCGACGTGGACCGCGCCCCGCCGCTCAGCAGCGCAACACCACACAACGCACCACACGCTCCGCAGGGACGGGACGCCCCTCGGCCCCGCACACCGTGCAGATGCGGCTCGGCGAACTGGCGTCACACACCGCACCGGCAGGGGGAGTCACCGTCCTGCGCTGCTGCCACCGGCCGGTTGGCCCCGGTCTCCGCCGCTCCTCGGCCGCATCCGACGGCTGCTCACCCGCAATCTCGGACGCCGCGGCGGCAGGCCGGGCGTCCATCGTCCGCGTTTCCGCCGCACCGACTCCCTCGCCGAGCAGAATCAGCAAGGCCACGCATGCCGCCAGCGCACACCCGTGCACTGCACGTACCGCGGTGGTCATGACGCTCATGGAAGAGATCCCCACAAACCGCCACTCTTGCCCCTGAGGGGGACGATCGAGTCCTTCGCAGGCCGAAACACCCCGATCGGTCTACACCAACCACGCAGTTGCTCCCGAGGCGGCGAACCACCGCCCCGAGGATCAGGTGGACCTCAGCCGCGAGTCGCTTACCCCGAGCCGTAGGCAGCCCATGGGTTCCGCTCTGTCAACTTGCCGCCCTCAGGCCGGGGACGCCGCGGCCACCCATCAACCGCTATGAAAGAGGCAGCACATGTCCATCAACCTGACCAAGGGCCAGCAGATCAGCCTGAGCAAATCCGGCGGGGGCGCGCTGAGCGTCGTCCGGATGGGGCTGGGCTGGCAAGCCGTCCCCCGCAAGGGATTCCTCGCCAAGCTCATCGTCCGCGAGATCGACCTGGACGCTTCCGCCGTGCTCTACGCCGACAAGGAGCCGGTCGACGTCGTCTACTTCCAGCACCTGGTCAGCAACGACGGCTCCGTGCGCCACACCGGTGACAACCTCACCGGCGGCGCCGGCCAGGGTGGTGACGACGAATCGATCATCGTCGACCTCCAACGCGTCCCCACGGGCATCGATCAGATCGTCTTCACGGTCAGCTCCTTCACCGGCCAGACCTTTGCCGAGGTGAGCAACGCCTTCTGCCGCCTGATCGACGACACCACCGGACAAGAACTCGCCCGCTACACCCTCGCCGGCGGCGGAAACGACACCGCACAGATCATGGCCGAGGTCCACCGCTCCGACACCGGCTGGCAGATGGCCGCCATCGGCGCACCTGCCAACGGCCGCACCTTCCAAGACCTCATTCCCGCCATCGCACCCCACCTGTAATCCGACGGCAGGCCGCCCCGCACCGGCCCCTCACGCCGCATGCGGATCGGGGACGCCGTGTGTTCAGGTCTGGAACGACCGAAGTAGAGCCAACGCATCCACCAAGCTACGACGACGACTTCGCCACCGCCGTCCACCTTGCGGGCGGCACACCCCAACGCCCTCACCCGCAGTCGCAGCGTTTCCACACTTGCCGCGCCCGAGTTCGCCGGGGCGATGATGGGCCGCCAGATTCTTGGTGCTATCCCGGTCGAGCGAAAGGTGCTTCTGTTTGCCGCGCTCGATGAGGACCGTGTCGTCCTCGCCGCAACCCGCCGCGGGCTGGCCGAGCTCCTGGGGCGGCGGCCGGCACCCCGCCCGGGTCTGCGGACGGCCTGACTGTTCCCTGGTCAAGGCGGTCGCACCCATCATTGCCGCGGGAGTCCCGCTCGGGGGAGTGCGGTGCGCCGGAAGCACCGTGTGCGACGCCATCTGGGCGGGAGTCACCGGCCTGGTCCTGCTCCACACCACCGGAACCGTGCACGACGTGGCCGATAGCCCCTGCAGCTGCAGGCACTGCTCGTGATCGTGAATCCAATCCGCTGCTGCCGTCGGGACCGGCGCGTTTCGTCGGAAGCCGAACTCGCCGTCGGCAAAGCTCTGAGCTGCGATGATGCGCTGAGCGTTCCGAGAAAGAAGGCGGGGCGTTTTCGGCTGCCTCCGCAAGACGGCTCTGACCTGGGCTTTTTGAGGTTTGCCGCAAGCCCCCGGGCGATCGCTGCGCGAGTGGGACTGCTCGACGCCGGCTCCGAGGCCCGCGACGTCGTCACCGGCCCCGCCCTGGCATCCGGAGCCGTCGGCGA
>NZ_JBEXSW010000059.1:0-46663 GCF_040613775.1 Streptomyces sp. NPDC006208
CGCGCACACACCTCGTCATACGCATCGGCGAACACCGGGAACGCCGCATACAGCTCACGCCCCATCCCCAACCGCTGCGACCCCTGACCCGAGAACAAGAACCCGACCTTGCCCCCAGTAGCACCGCCCACCGGAGCAGCACCAGAAGCAATCGCCTCCAGCCCCCGCCGCAACTCAGCAACGTCCTCACCCACGACGACCGCACGGCGCTCCAGCACCGCACGGGACGTGGCCAGCGAGAACCCCACATCAGCCGGCCCAGCATCGGCACCCTCCGCGTCCACGAAGGACAACAGCCGACCCGCCTGGTCCCGCAGCGCCGCCTCACTCTTCCCCGACAGCACCCACGGAACCGGTCCCACAGCAGCCGCCTCACGGGCGGGTGCTTCGCTCGTCGGGACCTGTTCGACGATGACGTGCGCGTTGGTGCCGCTGATGCCGAACGAGGACACCGCCGCGCGGCGCGGCAGGTCGCTGTCAGGCCACTCCACTGCCTCGGTCAGCAGCCGTACGCCGCTCGCCGACCAGTCCACGTGCGGCGTCGGCTCGTCCACGTGGAGGGTCTGCGGCAGCACGCCGTGCTGCATCGCCATCACCATCTTGATCACGCCAGCCACACCCGCCGCGGCCTGCGTGTGACCGACGTTGGACTTCAGCGAGCCCAGCCACAGCGGCCGGTCGCTGTCCCGCCCCTGGCCGTAGGCGGCCATGAGGGCTTCTGCCTCGATCGGGTCGCCGAGCCGCGTTCCCGTACCGTGCGCCTCCACCGCATCGACGTCGGCGGGCGCGAGTCCGGCGGAGGCCAGTGCCTGCCGGATCACCCGCTGCTGCGACGGACCGTTCGGAGCCGTCAGGCCGTTGGACGCACCGTCCTGGTTCACCGCGCTGCCCCGCACGACCGCCAGCACCCGGTGTCCGTTGCGCTCGGCGTCGCTGAGCCGCTCCACCAGCAGCATGCCGACTCCTTCGGCCCAGCCTGTGCCATCCGCGCCGGCTGCGAACGCCTTGCAGCGGCCGTCCGCCGACAAGCCCCGCTGACGGCTGAACTCCACGAACATGCCGGGCGTGGACATCACGGTCACGCCGCCGGCCAGGGCCATCGTGCACTCGCCGCTCCTCAGCGACTGGACGGCCAGGTGCAGGGCGACCAGGGACGACGAGCATGCGGTGTCGACCGTGACGGCCGGGCCTTCGAGGCCGAACGAGTAGGCCACGCGGCCCGATGCGACGCTGGTCGTCGTGCCGGTCAGCAGGTAGCCCTCGATGCCGTCGACCGGCTCGTGCAGCCGGGGGCCGTAGTCCTGTGCCGTCGCGCCGATGAACACACCCGCCCGGCAGCCGCGCAGCGTGGCCGGGTCGATGCCGGCGCGCTCGAAGGCCTCCCAGGCGGTCTCCAGGACCAGCCGCTGCTGCGGGTCGATGGCGGCGGCCTCGCGGGGGCTGATGCCGAAGAAGCCGGCGTCGAACTCGGCTGCTTCGTGGAGGAAGCCGCCCTGCCGGGTCGAGGACTTGCCGGCGGTGCCGGGCTCCGGGTCGTAGAGCGCTTCGACGTCCCAGCCGCGATCCGTCGGGAATCCGGAGATGGCGTCGCCGCCGGAGGCGACCAGCCGCCACAAGTCCTCCGGTGAGCGCACCCCGCCAGGGAGGCGGCAGCTCATGGCCACGATGGCGATGGGCTCGTCGGGGTCGGCCACCGTCCCGGGCATCCCAGGCGAGACGACCGCCGTGCCCTCGCCCAGGGATTCCGCGCCGAGGTGGCGGGCGAGCGCGGCAGGGGTCGGGTGGTCGAACAGCAGTCCGCTGGGCAGGCGCAGCCCGGTGGCCTCGCCGAGCTGATTGCGCAGTTCCACCGAGCTGAGCGAGTCGAAGCCGAGGTCCTTGAACGTCCACTCGGTCTCGACCTGGCGGGCTTCGGCGTGTCCCAGGACGGCAGCGATGTGTGCGCGGACCAGGTCGATTACGGCTTCGTCGCGTTCGGCCTCGGGTAGGCCGGCCAGCCGCTGTGCCAGGGCGCCGGCGGGCGCGCTCCCGGTCCCGGCGGTCCCATCAATCCCATCGGTCTCGGTAGTCCCGGCGGTCCCTTCCGGCTGCGGGACGGCAGGCGCCCAGGGGGTGGCGACGGGGGCCGGGGCAGCGCCGTCCAGCCAGTACCGCTGCCGTTCGAACGCGTAGGTGGGGAGCGCGACCTTACGACGTACGCCTCGCCCGTCGAACAGGGCGGTCCAGTCCGGCTCCACGCCGTGGACGTGCAGCGAGGCGACCGCCGCCAGCAGGGCATGCGCCTCGGGGCGGCGGGCGCGCAGGGCGGGCACGAACAGGGCCTCGCCATCGGCGCCGGCGCCGGCACGGGCCATGGAGGTCAGCACACCGCCGGGGCCGAGCTCCAGGTACGTGCGGGCGCTCTGCTCGTCGAGGCGGGCGACGCCGTCGGCGAACCGGACCGCGTCACGGACGTGGCGGACCCAGTACTCGGCAGTTACGCCTTCGTACTCCCCGGGCCCCTCGGACAACTCGCCCGTCACGTTGGACACGATCGGGATGCGCGGGGCGTGGAAAGTAAGGCCTTCGGCCACCCGACGGAACTCCGCCAGCATGGGTTCCATGTGCGGGGAGTGGAAGGCGTGGCTGACCCGCAGCCGGTTGGTCTTGCGCCCCAGGGCCGCGAAGGCCTCGGCGATCTCGGTGACGAGGTCCTCGTCACCGGAGACGACGACGGAGTCCGGGCCGTTGAGCGCGGCGATGCTCACACGGTCCGTGCGGTCGCCGATGCGGGCGCGGACCTCGTTCTCGGCGGCCTGGATCGCGATCATGGCCCCGCCGGTGGGGAGTTCCTGCATCAGGCGGCCGCGCGCGGCGACCAGGGCGCAGGCGTCGGCAAGCGAGAGGACGCCGGCCACGTGCGCGGCGGCGAGTTCGCCGATGGAGTGGCCCATCAGCAGGTCAGGGGTGAGGCCCCAGCTCTCCAGCAGCCGGAACAGGGCGACCTCGAGGGCGAACAGCGAGGTCTGCGTGTAGAGGGTCCGGTCGAGTTCGGCCGCTTCCCCGGAGTTCTCGGGGGCGAACATAACCTCGCGCAGCGCCCGCGGCAGGCGTGGGTCGAGCTGTGCGCACACCTCGTCCAGCGCGGCGGCGAACGCCGGGAACGCCTCGGTCAGTTCGCTGCCCATGCCGGCTCGCTGGCTGCCCTGGCCCGAGAAGAGGAAGGCGAGCTTGCCGCGCGGGCCGGTGCGGCCCGTGGTCAGTGCGGCGTCGATTCCGCCGGTGGACAGCTCGCGCAGGGCACGCAGGAAGTCCTCGCGGTCGTGGCCGACGACGACGGCCCGGTGCTCGAAGGCGGTGCGGCCAGTGGCGAGCGACCAGCCGACGTCAGGCAGGGCGAGGCCGGGGTGCGCCTCGGCGTGCGAGAGCAGGGCGGCGGCCTGGGCACGCAGCCCGGAGGCGGTCTTGGCGGACAGCGGCCACAGCGCCGGTGCCGTGACCGTCACCATGTCCGTACGCGTACCCGTGCCCGAATCCGTATCCGCACCCGTCGCGGACCCGCCGCCTTCGGGCCCGTCCGCCGTGGCACGGTGCTCCGCCAGCACGATGTGGCAGTTGGTGCCGCCCATGCCGAACGAGCTGACTCCGGCAAGCAGCGGGCGGTGGTCCTGGGTCTCCCACGCGGCGTGCTCGGTCTGCACCCGGAGGTTCAGCCGGGTCAGCGGGATCGCCGGGTGGGGGGTGTCGAAGTTGAGGCTGGCGGGAAGTTCGCGGTGGCGGAGCGACAGGGCGGCCTTGAGCAGGCCGGTGATGCCGGCGGCGCCCTCCAGGTGGCCGACGTTGGTCTTGGCCGAGCCGACCCGCAGCGGCCGGCGGGACTCGCGCCCCGTGGCGAGCACCGCGCCGAGCGCGGCTGCCTCGATGGGGTCGCCGACCTTGGTGCCGGTGCCGTGCAGTTCCACGTAGCCGACGTGGGCGGGGTCGACTCCGGCCCGTTCGTAGGCGAGCCGGAGCACCTGCTCCTGCCCGGACTGCAGGGGTACGGTCAGCCCGTCGCCGCCGCCGTCGTTGTTGACCGCGCTGCCGCGGATCACGCAGTAGACCGGGTCTCCGTCCGCGACGGCCCGGGCCAGCGGCTTGAGGACGACGATGCCGCCGCCCTCGCCGCGGACGTAGCCGTTCGCGCGGGCGTCGAAGGTGAAGCAGCGGCCGTCCGGGGAGAGGCCGCCGAACTTGGCGGCGCCCAGGGTGCTCTCGGGGACGATGTTGAGGTTCACGCCGCCCGCGAGGGCGATCGTCGACTCGCCCTTGCGGAGGCTGTCGCAGGCCAGGTGGACCGAGACCAGGGAGGAGGACTGGCCGGAGTCCACGGTCAAGCTGGGGCCGTTCAGGCCGAGGAAGTACGAGACCCGGTTGGCGATGATGCTGCGGTGCAGTCCGGTGACGGTGTGCGGGGAGATGGCGGTGAGCCCGGAGCGGTGGTGCAGGGTCGCGTAGTCGTCCCAGATGGCGCCGACGAACACCCCCGTCCGGGTGGAGCGCAGCGTCCCGGCGCGCACGTGCGCGTCCTCCAGCGCTTCCCAGGCCAGCTCCAGTACGAGCCGCTGCTGCGGGTCCATGGCGGCGGCCTCCTTGGGGGAGATCCCGAAGAACCCGGCGTCGAAGTGGCCGATGCGTTCGAGGAACCCGCCCCGGCGGATGTCGGTCCTGCCCGGCGCGGACGGGTCGGCGTCGGCCACCGCGGCCCCGTCCCACCGGTCCGGGGGGACGTCGGTGATCGCGTCCGTGCCCTCGCTGAGCAGCCGCCAAAAGGCTGCCGGGTCGGCGGCCCCTGGCAGCCGGCACGCCAAGCCGATGACGGCTATGCCATCGGCCGAATCCGCCAAAGCCGAACCGGCCCGATTCCCCGTTCCGTTGAGCTCGGACTCGACCATATTGCGCTCCACCACCCACACAGAGAACGAAAAGGCACCGCACCGTGCTGGCCTCGGTACGGGCGATCGGCTCGACCGGGCGGCGACAAGTTGCAGTGTGACCCTAGTTTCGGGCCCGTGGCCGCGTACCGCGGCTGCAGCGGATCAGATCTAGGGGAATCCCCAATGGGCGACGGGACGAGCACCGGCAGCCGGGGTAAATCTAAGGAGAACCCTAGGGGCAGTTGTGGGAGAACTACAGCTTGTATGACCTTCCCCATTTTCCTCTGATGAAGAGGCCCCGTCTTTCATGGTGCATTTGCAAGCAGCCGAGAATCACTCAGCGCAGCCCTTCTCTACGGCACGCCCCTCAGATTGTCCTTTCGACCCGCCCGTCCCCTTCACACAAGCGCGCAAGGAGTGCCCAATGACCCCGCTGCGGTACCCCGATGGGCACGTCGGCCACCTGGTCACCGGCCTGCAGACCGCGCGGTCCGACGCCACCCCCCGCGCCGAGCAGCGGGCGGCGGTGAAGGAGGCCGCCGAGCGGTGCCCGACAGCGGCCATCAGAATCGTATGACCGTGGTGCCCTCGAAGGATCCTCTCGACATCGCCGCCGCAGCCGAGCGCAACACCGAAGCGAACACCGAACGCCACGGCTTGCCGACCGGGGTCCGCGGCCCCACAGCGCGACATGCTCGCTCCATTACTGAACCTTGAACTCGTGTTGTCGGGTCATGCGGGGGTGGAGGGTGAGGCCGGCTCCTGCGAGGCAGCAGCCCGGGGCCGACTGCGGTACACGCGCCCACCCATGACGCCTACCGCGGGCTGCCCGGACACCCAGAACACGTGCACACCCATCGGGTGACCATGCGCGCTGCCCAAGCGGCCGGGCTTGGGCCTCTCTACCCGGACGCCGGTGCCCCGTGGCAGCCGCGTGTCCCCTACCTGGCCACACACCCGCACTCGGCCGTTCCCGAGCCAAGAGGCGTGATCGGTGCGCGCAGGTAGGAAACCGTGCAGCTGCGCCACATCCATGTCGGGAAAGGACGGTGCCCAGTGATCGAAGAGTTGCTTCCGGAGGCCGTGGTCGTCGTGGAGGCCTACGACCACAGCACCACGGACGCGCAGGTGTACCCCGAGGAAGCGGCACTCGTGGCGCGGTCGGTCGACACGCGTCGCCGAGAGTTCGCAGCCGTACGTTCCTGCGCGCGCCGCGCCATGACGGCGCTCGGTCTGCCGCCGCAGCCGGTACTGCCTGGCGAGCATGGTGCCCCGAGCTGGCAGGCCGGGTTGGTCGGCAGCATGACCCACTGCGAGGGCTACTGCGCTGCCGCACTGGCCCATACCGTTGACATGGCCTCCCTCGGTATCGACGCCGAGCCCGACGGGCCGCTGCCCGACGGGGTGCTGCCCCTGGTGTCCCTGTCCGCAGAACGCAACCGGCTGCGCCGGCTCGCCGCAGACGCGCCCGGGATCCACTGGGACCGGCTCCTGTTCAGCGCCAAGGAATCCGTCTACAAGGTATGGTCCCCCCTCACAGTCAAGTGGCTCGACTTCGACGAAGCTGAAATCGAGATCTTCGTGGACCCCGGCGGCCCGTCAAACGGCACCTTCCGCGCCAAGCTCCTTGTACCGGGCCCGCGCGTGGGCGACCGCCGCCTCGACCGCTTCGAGGGCCGCTGGACCATCCAGCACGGGCTGGTGGCCACGGCCGTCGCTGTCCCGCACGCCTGACCTCTTAGTTCGGGTACGGCCGAGTGCGGTGCATGGATGTGGCGCAGCTGCACGGTTTCCTAGTGCCTCGGGCGGACAGCCGCGATACGGCTCGCTACTTGTTCGGCTGGCACCAACTCCAGAGGAGTGATCTTGCCTCATGGATTCAGTGCACCGTTTCGGCGGTGGCAGCATCCTGCTCCTGGGCCGACTCGAGCTCGATCTTAAAGGGTGTTCTGTCCCGGGAGGGGTGTCTGAGAAGTGGTTGGTCGACTCTCGGTGGGCCTGCGTCGAGCTGACTTGAGGCGGCTCTGACAAGATGACGCAATGCTCGATTTCGACATCACGGGCTACCAACCGATGCGGTTGAACCGCCGCAGTAACGTTGTGCGGGAGCACGCGCATCGCCTGCGTGGTCCTGCCGCCCGGACCCTGATGAGAGTCTGGCTGCTCTGGGACCGTCAGGACGATGCTCACCCGGCCAGACACGCACCACGGAAAGCCACGAACAACACTCTGACCGTGCCCGGGGAAGCGTGGCCTTCGGGATCGCCCAGCCCTCCCGGGTTCGACATGGCTTGCCTACTCGAAAAGTCGCAACCGTGTCGGGTCTCTGCCGTGCCCACCACGGGCGTGCCCCCGCTGCTCCACCAGACCAGGACGCTCTTTTGACCGTGGCGCGGGCGACCGCTCGCCTGTGACACAAGAGAGGCAGCGCCTCAAGGAGCTCGCGGATCTCGGGTTCAGAGTCCGTACCCCTCCGAGGCAACGGCGTCACCACCCGTGGGGTCCACAGCAGTCAGGAGCAGACGGACAGGGGGTCAAAGCAGGTGAGAAGCACAATGCAAGGTCTGGCCCCGACCGAGATCGCTCCGGGCTCCTGCACGGTGGTCGCCGACCATCCGTCGCTGCGCACCTGAACAACAGGGCCCTGCGTTACGTACTTCTCCGTACCGCCAAGTAGTTTGTGCGGCGGTTCAGTCGGCGGTTGGTCTGCCGTGTAACGCATCGGCACTGGAGGCACATTGTTGCGGCGCATCAACGGAACAGCACTCATCATCGCGGCCCTGGTCGCCACGGTCGGGGCGCTCGCCTTCCCGGTGTGGTCCTATGCCGACCGTTCCGGCACCGGGCAGGACAATCTCAACGCGTCGAGCGTGGCAACCCAGTGGGGGCCTCTGTCGGCCACGGACCGGGACTTCCTGGTGAAGGTGCGGCTCGCCGGGCTCTGGGAGCTGCCCGCGGGACAGCAGGCCATCGAGCGTGCGCCGACCAAGGCGATCAGGGACGCCGGTGATCACCTGATCGTCGGCCACTCCGACCTCGACAAGCGGGCGCGCGACGTGGCGGCGAAGCTCGGCGTGGAGCTGCCGAACCAGCCCACCGAGCAGCAGCAGGGCTGGCTGCGGGAGCTGTCGGCGGCGAGCGGCCGGGAGTACGAGTACAAGTTCGCCAACCTGCTGCGCAACGCGCACGGCAAGGTCTTCGCCCTGGTCGCCCAGGTCCGGCACACCACCCGGAACACCCTGATACGGCAGCTGGCGAGCGACGCGAACGTGACGGTGCTGGACCACATCACCATGCTGGAGAACACCGGGATGGTGGACTTCGACGCCATAGCCAACGAGGCGGCCACCGGTGCGACGGCCAGCCCCACGGGTCCGCCGCCGCCGAACGGCAGCCTGCCTCCGGCCCCGAAGCCCGCGGAGCCCTCGGGGAACCAGCAGCTCACGTCCAGCCCCTCTCCCGTGGCTCCGGGCACCGTCAACACCAACCGTCCGGAGGCTCCGGAACCCGCCGGCTAAGGGTCGGTCCGCGCGGCGGCCAGGCCCCCGGAACCTCAAATGAAGCTCTGAACGTCCCCTCCTCTGGATTCACCGCCGTTCGGCGGGGCCATGACCTCTGCACCGCACGTCATACGTCGGGCACGGAGGAGGGGGACCCCATGGAACTCGGCATCGGAATCGGCTGGCGGCCGGAGATCGCGGACGCGGTGGAACGGCTGCCGGGCCTCGACTGGGTCGAGGTCGTCGCGGAGAACGTCTGCGCCGGCCACCTGCCCGCCTCCCTGAGCAGGTTGCGCTCGCGCGGCACCCGGATCGTGCCGCACGGCGTCTCCCTGGGTCTCGGCGGCGCGGACCGGCCGTCCGAGCAGCGGCTCGCCGAGCTGGCAGGGCGGGCACAGGCGCTGGACGCGCCGCTGGTCACCGAACACATCGCGTTCGTACGGGCCGGCGGCGCGCTGACGGCCTCACCAATACTGGAGGCGGGCCATCTGCTGCCCGTGCCGCGCACCTGGGACGCCCTGAAGGTGCTGTGCGAGAACGTGCGCATCGCCCAGGACTCGCTGCCGGTGCCACTGGCGCTGGAGAACATCGCGGCGCTGATCTGCTGGCCGGACGAGCAGCTCACCGAGGGGCAGTTCCTCGCCGAACTGGTCGAACGGACCGGCGTACGGCTGCTGATCGATGTGGCCAATCTGCACACCAACCACGTCAACCGCGGCGAGGACCCGTCGCAGGCACTCGACGAACTCCCGGTCGAGGCGATCGCCTATGTCCATGTCGCGGGCGGCATCGAGCGCGAGGGCGTGTGGCACGACACCCACGCCCACCCGGTCACCAAGCCGGTCCTGGACATCCTGGCGGAGCTGCGCAGCCGGGTCGCCCCGCCGGGCGTCCTGCTGGAGCGGGACGACGACTTCCCGTCCGAGGCGGAGCTCGAGGCGGAACTGACGACCATCCGCACGGTGGTGACGTCGGTGACGGCTGCCCCGCCGGCGGGCAAGCGCGGCTCGGCCGACCTGGTCCATGCGTCGCACGGACCGCTCCCGACGGTGCGGCACGCTGCCGCCCCCTCTGCCCAGGCGGCCGGGGACGCCGCCGTGGCCGCCGCACCGGAGGCCGTGATCGCCTCCACGGCGGCGGTCGCGCACGTGGCGACAGAGCGGGACGACGCCGTCGCCACCCGGTCCGCGGGCGCGGAGGCTCCGGCCGGGATGCCCGCAGGGCGGGCGACGACCGCAGCGCCGGCCACCGGGGAGACTCGCACCTTCGCCACGCGGGAGGCGTCATCAGCTCGTCGAGCCGCGCGCCGGCCGGCCGAGGCGGAGATACCCTCGGCCACAACGGGCTCCGCCGGGCAGACGGAGGCTGCATCCCGCGCCGCCACTGAGCGGGACACCACTCAACACCCCTTCGTGGCGGGGGCCGAGGCCGCCGACGCGGCTGCCGTCCCGGCGGTGCCGGTTGCCGTGCCGCAGGCATCGGCACCCGCCGCGCCCACCCGGCCCGACGAAGTGCCGGCGCGCGCCGACGCTCCCCGGGAGCGGGTCGCACTCGCGCAGGCCGCCCTGCTGTCCGCCCTTGTCGCCGGGACGCCCGCGCCCGAGGGGTTCGACCTGCGGCGGCTGCGCGTGCAGAGCCGGGCCCTGGCCGCCAAGCGTGCCGATGTCGTCGCCAAGGTGGCACCCGAGCTGCCGGAGATCCTGGGCACCGGCTACCGACCCGCGTTCCTCGCCTACGCCAAGGCGCGGCCCATGCAAGCCGGCTACCGGCGCGACGCGCTCGACTTCGCCGAGCATCTGCTCGTCTCCGGGCGCCCCGAGGACGCCGAGGCCCGCCGCTCACTGACCCACTGGTGGCGGGAGCGTGCCACCGTCCGCCCGCCGCGCAGGGCCACCCGCCTGGTCCGCGCCGCCCGAGCCGCACTCGTCAGGAGGTGAGTGACATGACCGTCCTGGTCGTCCTCGTCTGTCTCGCCATCGGTCTCTCCTCCACCCTGCTGATCGTCAAGGTGTCCGCTGCCCAGCAGGGCGGCGCGGGCGACGCCCGCATCCACGACGCGTACGAGGCCGCCTTCATCGCGGGCGGCCCCGGCAGGGTCGTGGACGCCGCCCTTGCCGCGCTGCACACGGACGGAAGGATCGTCATCGGCGGCCCCGGAATCGCCGGCGTGCTGCGGCCCGTCGCCCAGGACCCCGTGGAGCGCGCTGTCTTCGACGTGCTCGCCGCCGCTCCGCACGGCGCGCTGCACACACTGCGGCGCGAGGTCATGCGCAGCCCCGCCGTGCAGGAAATCGGTGATGGCCTCGCGGCGCGGGGGCTGATGCTGCCGCCCGGCCGGAACACCGGGGCGGCGGCGTGGGGCATGGCCCAAGGGGTCATATGCATGCTCGCGGTGCCGTTCTCCTTCGTGCTGACCTTCGCCGAGCTCTTCGCGTCCGACGGCCCGCCGGTCGCCACTCTGCTCTTCCCGGTACTGCTGACGGGTTGCGTGGTCGGCTTCCTGATGGCCAACCGGGCGGGACGCCGCGTCACCCCTGCCGGGCGCAACGCCCTGCACGCGTACCGCTCGGGTCACGGGCAGATCCACGGTCCGGCCGCATTGGTCGCACTCCACGGGGTGCGCGGTCTGCCCGACCGGGATCTGAGGGGTCAGCTGAATGCGGCGGCGATGCCCCAACGCGGCCGTAACCAGGCGCCGTACCACCACTCCACCCCGGACTCCCCGTACATCGCCCCTGTGTGGTGCGCCGGTTCGAGCTCGGGCTCCGGCTGCGGAAGCTCCGGCTGCGGATCGGGCAGCGGCGGTTCCGGCTGCGGATCGGGCAGCAGCAGCGGTTCCAGCTGCGGCAGTTCCTCGTCCAGCTGCGGTTCCTCGAGCTCCTCCAGCTGCAGCAGCAGCTCCTGACCACCCCACAGGCCCGTCACGAAGCGATAACTCTGCGTTCGCGTGGGGAACAACACATGGCGTGGTCGCGTCCTCCTCGCGTACAACTCGGCCATGTTCTGGGTCCTGTTCCTGCTGGTTGCCTGGGCCGTGACGGGCCTCAACTGCATACGTCTGTGCGTCGCCGCATCCGAAGCCGCGCCTCTGCCCGAAGGCACGGGCAGCGACCGGGAGTTGAGCCTGTACGAAGCCGCCTTCCTGGCCGGCGGCCCCCACCGGGTCACCGACCTCACGCTGATCTCGATGCACCGCAGACGCAGGCTGCTGCTCGCACACACCGGCTGGGCGACGGTCGTCGACCCGGTGGGCGAGGACGACCTGGAGCGCTCGGTCATCGGCGCGATAGGCCCGGCAGGCCAGGCCCCGATAGCGGCGGTGCGCAGCACCGCGTCCACTGCCGACGCTGTACGGGTGCTGGCCGACCGGCTCGTCGGGGACGGCCTCGCCGTCCCCGACTCCGCCAGAACGCAGATGGTGTCCGCGGTGCGCGGCGTCCGGGCGGCCGGCTTGGCGACCGCGGCGCTGGCGACCGCGGCCGTACTGACGGCTCCGCTGGACGGCGCCGACACAGGCCGGGTGCTCGCCTGGTTCACGCTCCCCCTGCTGCTGGTCGTCGGGTGCCTGGCGATCGCGCGGGTCGAGGTGCACCCCTACACCCGCTGGGCCTCGCCGGACGGCCGGCGCCTGCTCGGGTCGCTCGTGACGCGGTACGGAACGGGTGCGGGCGGCGAGCACGCGCTGCTCACCTCGGTCGCGGTCCTCGGCGTGGGCGCCCTGGAGGACCCGGAGTTGCGTGCGGCGCTGGCGGACGGCGGATCGGCTTCAGCGCATCGGAGTCTTTGATTCCGACACCCCACGTCGGTGCTTTACAACCCGCAACTGCCCTGCGAAGGATCCCTCTGTCCTGTGGCCTGCGGGCCGCCGTCGTGCGTACGAAGGGAACGCGATGCGAGCAGTTGCGAAATACGGCGTCGTAACGGGCCTCGGTTGTCTGGTCCTCAGCGCTCTCACCGTCGCACCGGCCGGCGGCGCCACCCTCGGCCCCGAGTCGTACGGCCTCGAGTCCTACGGCACCGCACTGGCCGCCGGGCGCGCGGCGGCGGCCGGGATCACCTTCGGCAACTGCCCCGAGGTGGAGGAGCTTGCGGCGTCGGTCAAGTGCGGCACCGTGAAGGTCCCGCTCGACTACGCCAACCCGTCGGGCCGTCAGATCAAGCTCACCGTCAGCCGGGTCAAGGCGAGCGGCAAGCGTACGGAGCGGCAGGGCGCCCTCGTCTACAACCCCGGCGGCCCGGGCGCCTCGAGCATGTTCTTCCCGATGGCCGCCGAGCTCCCGGAGTGGAAGCGCATCGCGCGGGCGTACGACTTCGTGGGCTACGCACCGCGCGGTGTGGACCGTTCCGCCCCGCTGTCGTGCCAGGAACCGTCGGACTTCGTCAAGGCCCCGACCCTGGCCCCGACGCACCCCTCCGCCTCGTACAAGAAGGAGCGCGTCGCCCAGGCCAAGGCATACGCGCGGGGCTGTGCGCGGAGGGCAGGTGCGGCACTGCGCCACTACACGTCGCTCAACAACGCCCGTGACCTCGAAGTGCTGCGAGCGGCGCTCGGCGAGAGACGGCTGACGTTCATGGGCGCCTCCTACGGCACCTACTTCGGTGCGCTGTACGCGACGCTGTTCCCGACCCATGTGCGCCGTATGGTCTTCGACTCCGCGGTGAACCCCGACCCGCAGCGGATCTGGTACCGCAGCAACCTCGACCAGTCACTCGCCTTCGAAGGCCGCTGGGCCGACTTCCGCGCCTGGGTCGCCAAGCATGACAAGACCTACAAGCTGGGCACCACGCCCGAAGCGGTGGCGCGCAACTACGAGAAGGTGCGTGCCCGGCTCGCGCACAAACCGGCGGGCGGCAAGGTCGGACCCGGGCAGCTGCACGCCGCCTTCCTCGCGACCGCGTACTCCGACGACTTCTGGCCGAAGCGGGCGGGCGCGCTCTCGGAGTATCTGCGGGGCAACGCGAAACCTCTGGTCGACCAGGCCGCGCCGAATCCCGAGTCCGCGCGGTCCGAGGAGAACAGCACCGCCGTGTACACGGCGGTCGAGTGCAACGACGCCCCGTGGCCGACGGACTGGAAGACCTGGGACCGCGACAACAGTCTGCTGGCGCGGCGCGCCCCGTTCGAGACGTGGGACAACGCCTGGATGAACCTGCCGTGCGCCTTCTGGCCTGTGATGGCGCGGCAGCAGCCGCTGGACGTGCACACCCGGTACGGCGTGCTCCCGCCGACACTGATCCTCGCGGCGGAGCGGGACGCGGCGACGCCCTACGCGGGTGCGCTGGAGCTTCACCGGCGGCTCGCCGGCTCCGTACTGATCACGGAGGAGGACGCGGGTACGCACGGCATCGGCGGCGGCAGCAACAAGTGCGTCAACGCGTACCTGGAGGACTATCTGTTGACGGGCAGGACGCCGGTGCGGCGCGCTGCATGCGCGCCGCACCCGGAGCCGGACCCGGTGTCGCTGGACCGGCGGACCGCACAGCCGAAGAAGCTGCCGCACGCCGTCTGATCTTCCGGGTCATGGGCCGGCCCTTGCCCAGCCAGTGGCTCACCGGGGCAGGGGCCTTGCGCGGCCCTTGCCGGTGGTGGGTTCCACGGGGCCTGATCCAGCCCGACCGCACGGTCTTGTGGGTTCCCACGGGGCTGATACGCCCGACCGCACGGTCTCGTGGAGTTCGCCAGGGCCGGCCCGAGCTGTGGCCGGGACCGAAGTCCCGGCCACAAGGTCCTGTCGAGGCTCAGGCCAGGCCGGCCACGAGGTCGGCCACGCTCTTGCGGCGGCCCGTGTAGAACGGGACCTCTTCGCGGACGTGCATACGGGCCTCGGAGGCGCGCAGATGACGCATCAGGTCGACGATCCGGTAGAGCTCGTCGGCCTCGAAGGCGAGCAGCCACTCGTAGTCGCCGAGCGAGAACGAGGCGACCGTGTTGGCGCGCACGTCCGGGTAGCCGCGGGCCATCTTGCCGTGGTCGGCGAGCATCCGGCGGCGGTCCTCGTCCGGCAGCAGGTACCAGTCGTAGGAGCGCACGAAGGGGTAGACGCTGACGTAGTTGCGCGGCGTCTCGTCGGCCAGGAAGGCCGGGATGTGCGACTTGTTGAACTCCGCGGGGCGGTGCAGCGCCATGTTCGACCAGACCGGCTCGAGCGCGCGGCCCAGACGGGTGCGCCGGAAGCGGTTGTACGCGTCCTGGAGCTCGTCCGCGGTCTCGGCGTGCCACCAGATCATCACGTCGGCGTCGGCACGCAGCCCGGACACGTCGTACGTGCCGCGCACGGTGACGTCCTTGGCGGCGAGCTGGTCGAACAGCTCCTGGACCTCGTCCGCGTAGCCGGAGCGGTTCTCGGGGAGCACATCGCGCAGCTTGAAGACGGACCACAGCGTGTACCGGATGACCTCGTTGAGGTCCTTGGCCTTCTTGCCTGCGTTCGGGATCTTTTCGGGCGCACTCATACAGCTATTCTCCCGCGCCGCGATCAGTGCCCTGCGCCAGGGTGGGCGTGGCGAGAATCTCGTCCGCCGCGCGCTGCCCACTGGCGATGCAGGCGGGGATGCCGACCCCGTCGTACACCGCGCCGCACACCCGCAGGCCGGGCAGTCGGGCGACCTCGTCGCGGATGCGGGCGACCCGGGTCAGATGCCCGACGGGGTACTGCGGCAGGCCGCCGGTCCAGCGGGTGACCTCGGTGGCCACGGGCCGGGCGGTCAGGCCGATCGCCTTGCCGAGATCGCTCAGCGACACGTCCACGAGCTCGTCGTCCTCGCGCTCGAGCATCTGCTCCTCGCCGTAGCGGCCGAGGGATGTGCGCAGCAGGAACAGATCGCCCGCGCCTTCGCCGACCCAGCCCCACTTGTTGCTGGAGAAGGTCGAGGCCTTGATGCCGCGGCCGTCGACGGGCGGGACCAGGAAGCCGCTGCCGGGCGGCGTCGCGGCCAGGTCCGCGCGGCGGAAGGCCATGGTGACCAGCGCCATGGAGGCGTACTCGACCTGGCCGAGCTCGAAGGCCGCCACCGGGGACTCGGCGGCGAGCAGCGCGGACGCGGACCAGGCAGGGGTGGCGAGGACTACGGCGTCGGCCGTGAGCGGCGAGCGGTCGGTGCGGATCTGCCAGCCGTGGCCGTCGGCGCCACGGGTCAGGCCGAGTACGGGTGTCTCTGTGCGGATCTCGCCGCCCTGTGCGCGTACGGCGTCGGCGACGGCACCCGGCAGCCGGCCCAAGCCGCCGTCGATGCCCATGAAGACGGGGCCGTCGGCCTGCGCCCCGGCCGCCGCGCGGGCCTGGATGTCGCGTACGCCGTCGAGCAGTGAGGCGTGGGTCCTGGCCGCCTCGAACAGCTGGGGGACGGCGGCGCGCATGGAGATGCGGTACGCGTCGCCCGCGTACACGCCCCCGAGCAGCGGCTCCACGAGCCGGTCGACGACTTCACGGCCGAGGCGATCGGCGACATACGCGCCGATCGCCACATCGTCGCCGAGCTCGGCCGGGGCGAGGTCGCGTTCTCTCCCGATACGGGCGATGCCCTCGGGCGACAACAGCCCCGCCAGTGCCTCGGGGGTGCCGGGGACACCCATCACATGGCCCTTGGGCATCGGGTGCAGTGCGTCGCGCGTCCAGACCGTGGCGGCTGCGACGGCGGGCGGCTGCAGACGGTCGCCGAGGCCGACGGCACGGGCCAGCCCGACCCCCTCGGGACGGCGCGCGAGCATCGACTCGGCACCCAGGTCCACCGGGGCGCCCTCGATCTCGCCTGCCTGCAGCTTGCCTCCGAGGTGGCCGGTGGCCTCGAGAAGGGTCACCCGTGCGCCGGCGGCGAGCAGCCGGTGCGCGGCGGCGAGACCGGCGATGCCGCCGCCGACCACGACGACATGAGGTGCTGCTGTGTCCATGCGGTGAGGAGAACGCTGCATGGGCCAACTCTCTCAAACGCCGTTCCGAGTCCCGAACGTGACCGGTTCGGAATCTGATCCGGACAACCCACGACGTGATCGCAAACGTCGAAGGAACAACACTCATCACCCATAGCCCAGGGGGCCGACCATGCGCGCACCACGTGCGTTCGCGGCACTGCTACTGCTCACCTCACTCACCCTCGCCGGGTGCGGCGCGGCCGATTCCGGCGGGGACGCGGCGAAGGCACAGGCCCAGGACAAGGCGGGGGCTGCCGCCCCCGGTTTCGCGGGCGATCAGGCCGCGGAGAAGCCCGCGGACGACGGCGCGGGCCGGGAGGGGTCGCCGAAGCAGCCGTCGGCCGTGCCGGCCCACATCATCCGCACCGCCGACCTCGCCGTGGAGGTGAAGGACGCCGCGAAGGCGCTCGCCGCGGCGCGCAGGACTGCCGCGCGAGCCGGCGGCCGGGTCGAGAACGAGACCACGGAGCGGATCGACGAGACCCATGTGTCCTCACGCATCGTGCTGCGCGTGCCGCAGGAGCACTACGACTCGGTGCTGGCCGAGCTGGCCGGGGCGGGCAAGCTGCTGTCCCGCACGGCCGACGCCAAGGACGTCACGGGCCAGGTCGTGGACGTGGACAGCCGGGTCGCGACGCAGCGGGCGAGTGTGGCGCGGGTGCGGGCGCTGATGGAGCGGGCCACCAAGCTGTCGGACGTGGTGACGCTGGAGGGCGAGCTGAGCAGCCGTCAGGCGGCCCTGGAGTCGCTGCTGGCGCAACAGGCCTCGCTGAAGGACCGTACGACGCTGGCCACGATCACCCTGTCGCTCTCCGAGACCGAGAAGAAGGACGCCAAGAAGGACGAGGACGAACCCGGCTTCCTCGACGCGCTCTCGGGCGGCTGGGGCGCGCTGGTGGCGACGCTGCGATGGGTCACCGTGGCGATAGGTGCGGTGGCTCCGTTCGCCGCGGTCGCGGCGGTGCTCTACGCGCTGTGGCGGTGGCTGGTGCGCCCCCGGCTCCCGAAGCGCCCGGCCTCCGGGCCCACGCCCGCACGCGGTTCGGACGAGGACTGAACACCCGCTCCCCCGTAGCGTGTTCCCCATGACAACGGAGCGACTGGTGGTCATCGGGGGCGATGCGGCGGGCATGTCCGCCGCATCGCAGGCACGCAGGCTCAAGGGAGCGGACGAGCTGGAGATCGTCGCCTTCGAGCGCGGGCACTTCAGCTCGTACTCGGCGTGCGGGATTCCGTACTGGGTGGGCGGTCAGGTGCCCGAACGCGACGACCTGGTCGCCCGCACTCCCGCCGAGCACCGCGCGCGTGACATCGATCTGCGGATGCGCACGGAGGTGACGGAGATCGACATCGCGGGCGGCAGGGTGCGCTCGCGCGACCTGGAGACGGGCACGGAGGGCTGGACGGGTTACGACAAGCTGGTGATCGCGACCGGCGCACGGCCGGTGCGTCCCCGGCTGCCGGGCATCGACGCGCCGGCCGTGCACGGTGTGCAGAACCTCGACGACGGCCAGGCCCTGCTGGACACGCTGGCCGGTACGGAGGGCCGGCGCGCGGTCGTGGTGGGAGCGGGCTACATCGGCGTGGAGATGGCCGAGGCGCTGCTGAACCGCGGCTACGAGGTGACGGTGGTCAACCGCGGCGAGCAGCCGATGGCGACCCTCGACCCCGACATGGGCCGTCTGGTCCACAAGGCGATGGACGGCCTCGGCATCAGGACCGCCACCGGCACTGCCGTCACCGCCGTCCGCACGGACGACTCCGGCCGTGCCTGCGCCGTGGTCACGGAGGAGGCCGAGTATCCGGCGGACGTGGTGATCCTCGGCATCGGCGTGGAGCCGGAGACCACGCTCGCCCGTGCCGCGGGCCTCCCCCTGGGCGCATACGACGGCCTGCTCACCGATCTCGCGATGCGCGTGCGGGGCCACGACAACATCTGGGCGGGCGGCGACTGTGTGGAGGTGCTCGACCTGGTCTCCGGCCGCGAACGCCATGTCCCCCTGGGCACGCACGCCAACAAGCACGGCCAGATCATCGGCTCGAACGCGGGCGGCGGCTATGCGACGTTCCCCGGCGTGGTGGGCACGGCGGTCAGCAAGGTGTGCGAACTGGAGATCGCCCGCACGGGCCTGCGTGAGAAGGACGCCCGCGAGGTGGGTCTCCAGTACGTGACGGCGACGATCGAGTCGACGAGCACCGCGGGCTACTACCCCGGCGCGGCCCTGATGACGGTCAAGATGCTCGCGGAACGCCGCACGGGCCGTCTGCTGGGCGTCCAGATCGTGGGCCGCGAAGGCTCGGGAAAGCGGGTGGACATCGCGGCCGTGGCACTGACGGCAGGCATGACGGTGGAGCAGATGACGGCGCTGGACCTCGGCTACGCGCCGCCGTTCTCCCCGGTGTGGGACCCGGTCCTGGTCGCGGCACGAAAGGCGACGACGGCGGTACGGAAGGCGGGTACGTAGCACCTGCGGCGGGCGGGTTCCCCACCCCGCCCCCCTACGGCCTGGCGGCCGTGGGAGGTACCCCCATCCCGAACTGGGGCTCCGCCCCAGACCCCGCGCCTCGATCTCCCCCAGACTCCGTCCGGGGCGACCCCCACGAGGCTGATTGACGCCGGCAACTCCAGCCCGTCCGGCGTTTGAGGACACTCCCCCTGCGCCCTCAGGGCATGGGGGGTACCCCCACCTCAGGCCGTACGGGGCCTGGGGGCTCGCCCTCTTCGGGAAGTGGGGGTCCCCCCCACGCCGCCAGGCGTAGGGGGAGGGTAGGGGAACACGCCCCCGCCAGGACCTACCGCGTCGTCGACTCGTGGACGTACTCCACCAGCCGCGTCAACGCGTCCGGATCCGTCGTCGGCAGCACCCCGTGCCCCAGGTTGAACACATGCCCCTCGAGATCCTTCGCCGCGTCCAGTACCTCACGGGTCTTCGTCTCGACCGCCTCCGGCGAGGAGAACAGCACCGCCGGGTCGAGGTTGCCCTGAAGTGCCTTGCCCGGGCCCACCCGGCGGGCCGCTTCGTCCAGCGGGACGCGCCAGTCGACGCCGACCACGTCCGCCCCCGCCTCGCCCATCAGGCCGAGCAGTTCGCCGGTGCCGACGCCGAAGTGGATGCGCGGGACGCCGTACGAGGCGACCGCGTCGAAGACCTTCGCGGAGGCGGGCATCACCGAGCGGCGGTAGTCCGCGGGGGCAAGGGCCCCGACCCAGGAGTCGAAGAGCTGGACGGCGGAAGCGCCCGCCTCGATCTGGACCTTGAGGAACGCCGAGGTGATCTCCGCGAGCCGGTCCAGCAGGTCGGCCCACAGCTGCGGGTCGCCGTACATCAGCGCCTTGGTGTGCTCGTGGTTGCGCGAGGGCCCGCCCTCCACGAGGTAGCTCGCGAGAGTGAACGGCGCACCCGCGAACCCGATCAGCGGGGTGGATCCGAGCTCCTCGGTGAGCATCCCGATCGCCTCGGTGACGTAGTGCACGTCCTCCGGCGTCAGATCGCGCAGCCGCGCCAGGTCGGCCCGCGTGCGGATGGGCTCCGCGACGACCGGGCCGACGCCCGGCTTGATGTCGAGGTCGACGCCGATGGCCTTCAGCGGCACCACGATGTCGCTGAAGTAGATCGCTGCGTCGACCTTGTGGCGCCGTACCGGCTGCAGCGTGATCTCGGTGACGAGCTCCGGCCGCATGCACGACTCGAGCATCGCGGTGCCCTCACGCACCTTCAGGTACTCGGGCAGTGAGCGCCCCGCCTGCCGCATGAACCAGACCGGCGCGTGCGGCACGGGCTCGCGCCGGCATGCCTTGAGGAACGCTGAATCGTGGGTCTTCGTCTGCCGGCCCGGGGATGGGGTGTCCCCGGATCGGGCGGAGCCTCGGGTCAGGGGAAGGTCGTTGGCGCTCACGCCCAGAATCTTCGCACGTACGCGAGAAGTGGCTGCCCCGGCCCGGGTGTCCCTCCCTGCGCGAAGCTCCCGTTCCGCCTACTCTTCCCCGCATGGCTGCGGCTCAGGGACATTCTTCCGATCATTCCAACGGTGCTGACACCTCGGACAGCGCGGAGCGGAACGCCGTCCCACGCGCGTTCCTGCAGGCGGTCGACGCGCTGCGGGCGGCCCGGCTGCGGCCGGAGATCGAGGCGGACCCGACGCGGCCCCCTCAGCGGCTGGCCCCGCACGCGTACGCCCTGGAGGCGGCGGTCGTCGACGGCGACGAGGACCTGGCCGACGGCCGCCTGGTGCTCTTGCACGAACCGGCCGGGCACGAGGCATGGCAGGGGACCTTCCGTCTGGTGACGCTGGTGCGCGCCGACCTGGAGCCGGAGATGGCGGCGGATCCGCTGCTTCCGGAGGTCTGCTGGTCGTGGCTGACGGGGGCGCTGGAGGCGCGCGGGCTGACGTACGGGGAGCCGAGCGGAACTGTCACCCGTGCGGGTTCTCACTACTTCGGTGGACTCTCGGACCGCCGTCCGGCGACGCAGATCGAGATCCGCGCGTCGTGGACTCCGCGGGAGGGCCAGGGGGGTGTCCCGGACGCCGCCGCACACCTGGCCGCCTGGTGCGACCTGCTGTGTCAGGTCGCCGGGCTGCCCCCGTCGCCGGCCGGTCCGGCGGACACGGCGACGGGTGTGGTGACCCTTCCGCAGCGGCGCGGGCCGCAGCAGGCATGAGCTGATCCGGCACGAGTCACCGCTCGATCCCCGGGACACTGACCGGACGCCGTGCACATGAGCGGTTCGCTCGTAGGATGATCGATCGCCTGTCCGAATTGCCCCATTATTACTCACCAAATCGTGATCATTCTCTAAAGGCGGGCAGGTTTGCTGCCGAAGAGGTCAATGACCTAACTGCACGGTTCGCCCCGGCTTCATCCCCGAGCCGGCTCCGTCCCGCACCTTTCCAGGAGGCCTGGTGTCCGTTCTACTCGAGCAGCCCGCAAGCCTGGTCGCCTACCGCCCGAACAAGCCGACGGCCATGGTCGTCGTGGCCGACCCGCGCGTCCGTTCCACCGTCACCCGCCACCTGTGGGCACTCGGGGTCCGCGACGTGATCGAGGCGTCGTCCATCGCGGAGGCTCGTCCCCGCGTCGGCAACCCGCGTGACATCTGCGTTGCCGACGTCCACCTGCCCGACGGTTCCGGGCTGACCCTGCTGTCCGAGACCCGCGCCGCGGGCTGGCCCAACGGCCTCGCGCTCTCCGCCGCCGACGACATCGGCGCCGTGCGCAACGCACTCGCAGGCGGGGTCAAGGGCTATGTGGTCACCGGCACTCGCACCAACATCGGACACCCCACCCGTCCCGGCGCCTCCCCCCTCGGCGCCGCGGCCGGGCGTATGCACCGCCGCCCCCCGGGTGCCCCGAGCCACCCGGGCGGCTACCGCGAACTGTCCGGACGGGAGGTCGAGGTGCTGCGCCTGGTCGCCGAAGGCCAGTCCAACAAGGCGATCGGCGTCTCGATGGGCCTGTCCGCACTGACCGTCAAGAGCCACCTCGCCCGCATCGCACGCAAACTCGGCACGGGCGACCGCGCCGGAATGGTCGCCGTGGCGCTGCGCACCGGCATCATCCACTGACCGCCGTACCGATCTTCCGCGCCCGTCGACGGAACGTTCCGTCGACGGGCGCGTTCCGTTCACAGATACCCTTGACACGTGACCGACGCCCAAGAGACCGCAGCAGAGACAGCACTGCGAACCACCGGGGGCGCTCCCCTGGACGACGTCGAACCGGCGCCGATCCCTTTGCTGGAGCCCCGTGAAGGCATTCCGCCGGTGGTCGCGGACGACCTTGCCCTCGCCGAGGTGATCGCCGCCTTCGCGGCGGGCACCGGCCCCGTCGCCGTCGACGCCGAGCGCGCCTCCGGTTACCGGTACGGCCAGCGGGCCTACCTCGTACAGCTGCGCCGCGAAGGCGCGGGTACGGCGCTCATCGACCCGGTCGGCTGTCCCGACCTGTCCGGGCTCGGCGAGGCGCTGGCCGGTACGGAGTGGATCCTGCACGCGGCCACCCAGGACCTGCCGTGCCTGCGTGAAATAGGCATGCTTCCCACCAGCCTGTTCGACACCGAGCTGGCGGGCCGGCTCGCGGGGTTCCCCCGGGTCGGACTCGGCGCGATGGTCGAGGGCGTGCTCGGCTACGCCCTGGAGAAGGGCCACTCGGCGGTCGACTGGTCCACCCGCCCGCTTCCGGAGCCCTGGCTGCGCTACGCCGCGCTCGACGTGGAACTGCTGGTCGATCTGCGGGACGCGCTGGAGAAGGAGCTGGACCGGCAGGGCAAGCTCGAATGGGCCCTCCAGGAGTTCGACGCGATCGTCTCTGCCCCGCCCGCTCCCCCGCGCAAGGACCCGTGGCGCCGCACGTCCGGGATGCACAAGGTGCGCCGTCGCCGTCAGATGGCCGTCGTACGGGAACTGTGGACAGCGCGCGACACGATCGCGCAGCGGCGTGACGTGTCACCCGGCAAGGTGCTCGGCGACGCAGCGATCGTGGAGGCCGCGCTCGCCGTGCCCGCGAACGTGCATGCGCTGACAGCACTGCCCGGCTTCGGGCACCGGATGGGTCGGCGCCAGCTGGAGCAGTGGCAGGCGGCGGTCGACCGGGCGAGGGAACTGCCCGAGTCGGAGCTGCCGCAGCCCGGCCCGCCGCTGAACGGCCCGCCGCCGCCGCGCGCCTGGGCCGACAAGGACCCGGCGGCCGCGGCACGGCTGTCGGCGGCGCGGGCGGCGGTCTCGGCGCTCGCGGAGGAGCTGAACCTGCCGCAGGAGAACCTGATGACTCCGGACACGGTCCGCCGGGTGTGCTGGGAGCCGCCTGCGGAGTCCTCGGTCGCTGCGGTGTCGGACACGCTGTCCGGTCTCGGAGCCCGCCCCTGGCAGATCGGGCTGGTGGCACCTCTGCTGGCGACCGCGCTGACGGCGCAGCCGGCCTGATCCGTGCGTGACACATCCCGCCTGGTGCGCGACGCCCGGCACGCACTCCCCCGGAGCTTCGCCCGGGGGTAGCCCCGGCTGCGTCGCCGGTGTCATCCGAGTGCATCCAGTACGAGGATGATCTCCCCCGGCCTCCGGCCGGGCTTTACCCTCCACCGCCTTGCGATGGCACGCACCGGACGCCGCGCCGCCCGCCCTGCGGGCGGGCGGCGCCCTGTGCCGGACACGGCCTGGCCGGGGGGCGCGCCCGCTGCGGCGGGCAGTCTCCCCGCACCCGTCCGTGTGACGTTCGCCGCTCCCGCCACGAGGGGTGGGCAACCTGGTTACCCACAAGTAGCATGAGGGCAGCAAGCGCGCGCTTAGCCGCGTGCAACGCAGCAGTGCCACCCCGCACCCTGGAGGAGAGCCATCGTGCCTCGTACCGTCAGGGACGTCGTCTTCGTCGACGGCGTCCGCACCCCGTTCGGCAAGGCGGGCCCGAAGGGCATCTACCACGAGACCCGCGCCGACGACCTCGTCGTGAAGGCGATCCGGGAGCTGCTGCGCCGCAACCCGGGTCTCGACCCCGCCAAGATCGACGAGGTCGCCATCGCCGCGACCACCCAGATCGGTGACCAGGGCCTGACCCTCGGCCGCACCGCGGGCATCCTCGCCGGTCTGCCGCAGTCCGTTCCCGGCTACTCCATCGACCGCATGTGCGCCGGTGCTCTGACCGCCGTCACCTCGGTCGCCGGTTCGATCGCCTTCGGTGCGTACGACGCCGTGATCGCCGGTGGTGTCGAGCACATGGGCCGTCACCCCATGGGTGAGGGCGTCGACCCGAACCCGCGCTTCGTGTCGGAGAAGCTCGTCGACGAGTCCGCCCTCTTCATGGGTATGACCGCCGAGAACCTGCACGACCGCTACCCGCAGATCACGAAGCAGCGCACCGACGAGTACGCCGTGCGCTCGCAGGAGAAGGCCGCCAAGGCGTACGCCAACGGCAAGATCCAGCAGGACCTGGTGCCGGTCTCCGTCCGCCGCACCAACCCCGAGGCCGGGGAGACCGGCTGGGGCCTGGTCACCGCCGACGAGCCGATGCGCCCGGGCACCACGCTGGAGTCCCTCGCGGGTCTGAAGACGCCGTTCCGTGTGCACGGCCGCGTCACCGCGGGCAACGCCGCCGGTCTCAACGACGGTGCCACCGCGTCGATCATCGCCTCCGAGGACTTCGCCCGGGAGAACAACCTCCCGGTCAAGATGCGCCTGGTCTCGTACGCCTTCGCCGGCGTCGAGCCCGAGGTGATGGGCTACGGCCCGATCCCCTCGACCGAGAAGGCCCTCGCGCAGGCGGGCCTCACGATCGAGGACATCAACCTCTTCGAGATCAACGAGGCCTTCGCCGTGCAGGTGCTGGCCTTCCTCGACCACTACGGCATCGCCGACGACGACCCGCGCGTCAACCAGTACGGTGGCGCCATCGCCTACGGCCACCCGCTGGCCTCCTCGGGTGTGCGTCTGATGACGCAGCTGGCCCGCCAGTTCGAGGAGCAGCCGGAGGTCCGCTACGGCCTCACCACGATGTGCGTCGGCTTCGGCATGGGCGCCACCGTGATCTGGGAGAACCCGCACTTCGACGGAGGCAACAAGTGAGCACCACCGCTGAGCTCCTGAAGGGCGCGGCCGAGCTGTTCCCGGACGAGGTCGTCACGCAGGCGCACGTGCGCCACCTCGACCTTCCCGGCGGCGCGGGCACCTTCGCCCTCATCACGCTGGACAACGGCTTCGACCACACCAAGCCGACCACCTTCGGCCCCCAGTCACTGGCGAACCTGAACGCCGCCATCGACCAGGTCGAGAAGGAGGCCGTCGAGGGTGCGATCGTCGGCGCCGGTGTCACCGGAAAGCCGTTCATCTTCGCGGTCGGCGCCGACCTCAAGGGCGTGGAGCTGCTCAAGCAGCACTCCGACGCGCTGGCCATCGGCAAGGGCGGCCACGAGGTCTTCAAGCGCCTCGCGTCCCTCGCCGTCCCGACCTTCGCGTACTACAACGGCGCGGCCATGGGCGGCGGTGTCGAGGTCGGTCTGCACTGCACCTACCGGACCGTCTCGAAGGCCCTGCCGGCCTTCTCGCTGCCGGAGGTCTTCCTGGGCCTCGTCCCGGGCTGGGGCGGCTGCACGATCCTGCCGAACCTGATCGGCGCGGACCGCGCGGTCTCGGTGATCATCGAGAACTCGCTCAACCAGAACAAGCAGCTCAAGGGCCGGCAGGTCTTCGACCTCGGGATCGCCGACGCGATCTTCGAGGGTGCGGACTTCCTGGAGCAGTCGCTGATCTGGACGGCGTCCGTCCTCAAGGGCGAGACCGCTGTCGAGCGCACCGAGATCGACCGTGGTGAGGCCTGGGACCAGGCCGTGGCCCGCGGCCGGTTCATCGCCGACTCCAAGGTGCACGGCGCTGCCCCGGCCGCGTACCGCGCCCTCGACATCATCGAGGCGTCCAAGGACGGAGACCTGCAGAAGGGCTTCGACGCCGAGGACGTGGCGCTCGCCGACCTGATCATGGGCGGCGAACTGCGCTCCGGCATCTACGCCTTCAACCTGGTGCAGAAGCGCGGCAAGCGCCCCGCGGGTGCCCCGGACAAGTCGCTGGCCCGCCCGGTCACCAAGGTCGGCGTCGTCGGCGCCGGTCTGATGGCCTCCCAGCTGGCCCTGCTCTTCCTGCGCCGCCTCGAGGTGCCGGTCGTGCTGACCGACATCGACCAGGAGCGTGTCGACAAGGGTGTGGGCTACGTCCACGCCGAGATCGAGAAGCTGCTGGGCAAGGGCCGGATCAACCAGGACAAGGCCAACCGCCTGAAGGCCCTGGTCTCCGGTGTGCTCGACAAGGCCGAGGGCTTCGCGGACGCGGACTTCATCATCGAGGCCGTGTTCGAGGAGATGTCCGTCAAGCAGAAGGTGTTCGCGGAGGTCGAGGCCGTCGCTCCGGCGCACGCGATCCTCGCCACCAACACCTCCTCGCTGTCGGTCTCGGAGATGGCCTCCAAGCTCCAGCACCCGGAGCGTGTGGTCGGCTTCCACTTCTTCAACCCGGTCGCGATCCTGCCGCTGCTGGAGATCGTCCGCGGTGAGAAGACGGACGACGCCTCCCTCGCCACCGCCTTCGGTGTCGCGAAGAAGCTGAAGAAGACCGCGGTCCTCACCAAGGACGCCCCGGCGTTCGTCGTGAACCGGATCCTGACCCGCTTCATGGGCGAGATCCAGAACGTCATCGACGAGGGCACCCCGGTGGCCACCGCCGAGAAGGCCATCGAGCCGCTCGGTCTGCCGATGTCGCCGCTGGTGCTGCTCGAGCTGGTCGGCCCGGCCATCGGCCTGCATGTCTCCGAGACCCTCAACCGCGCCTTCCCGGAGCGCTTCAAGGTCTCCGAGAACCTGGCCGCGGTCGTCAAGGCCGGCAAGCGCGGCTTCTACGTCTACGACTCGGGCAAGCCCGAGCTGGACCCGGAGGTCGCCGCCCTCCTCAAGCAGGGCGATGTCGTCCTGACGGAGGAGCAGGTCCGCGCCCGCGTCCTGGACGCGGTCGCGCAGGAGATCGGTCTGATGCTTCAGGAAGGTGTCGTGGCCGAGGCCCAGGACATCGACCTCTGCCTGATCACGGGCGCCGGCTGGCCCTTCCACCTGGGCGGCATCACGCCGTACCTGGACCGTGAGGGTGTCTCGGAGCGCGTGAACGGCAAGCCGTTCCTGGCTCAGGGCGTCGCGAGCGTCCCGGCGTAACGCCGACAGCACGAAGCACGGGCCGTACGGGAGGAGTTCCCGTACGGCCCGTGCTCTTTCGCGCCCCTTCGTCCCGGCGGGCCGACCGGGGCCGCCGACCGCGGTCAGCGGCCCCGGCGAAGCAACTGTCCTGCGGCTGTACGGCATAAGTGACCGTCACGCAGAAGACGACCGCTCGGACTCTCGGCCGGCCCGGTCCACCCCGAAGACCTCGACGACGTGCTCGCCTTCGTTCCAGGACCAGCCGGATTCCCAGGCCCAACCGCCGTCGGACGCCACATCGCTCGACCCGAGGCTCGTGCCGCCTTCAGCGAACCCCACGCGCACAGCGCCCGGGGCGAACCCATGAGCCGACGACCGGCCCCGGCACCTGCCGGCCACGTACGATCACTGCGTCGCTGCCCTGCTCGGTACAGGCACGCCCGGAGAAGGCCGTGCCACCGGCCCCGGCCGTTCGTCCGCGTGGCAGCAGCCCCCACTCCAATGGCCGTTCACGGTGACGCGATGACACCTGCCCGACCGGGCTCAGCACGAAGGTTGGACCATGGCTAACGAAGGCGGCCGCAGGAAGCGGACCGGCTCCGCGAAGCGGCCCGTTCTGCGGATCATCCTCGGAACGCTGCTCGTACTCGTCCTTGCCTCGGCAGGGACCGGCTACTGGCTCTACAGCAGCCTCGACAACAACATCGAGTCGTTCGACATCGACGACGCCGTCAACGGCGAGCGTCCCGAGAAGCTCGCCACCGGAGCCAAGGACATCCTCGTGCTCGGCTCCGACTCGCGCTCGAGGGGCAACAAGGACCTTGCCGGCGGCAACGTGGGCGGCACCGCGCGTTCCGACACCGCCCTGGTCGTCCACGTACCCGAGGGCCGGCAGAAGGCCGTGGCCGTCAGCATTCCGCGCGACACTCTGGTGACTCGGCCCGAGTGCACCGGGAAGAACGGCTCCACACTTCCCTCCGCCAAGCGGGTGATGTTCAATTCCGTCTACACCAGCGCCGGTCCGGCTTGTGTGATCAAGACCGTGGAGAAGATGTCCGGGGTCCGGATCGATCACTATATGGAGATCGACTTCTCCGGCTTCAAGGACCTGGTCGACGCGATCGGCGGCGTGACCGTCGAGGTGGACCAGCCGATACAGGACAAGGAATCCGGTCTCGACCTCACGGCCGGGGCCCACAAGCTCAACGGCACCCAGTCGCTGGCCTTCGTCCGGACGCGGCACGGGATCGGCGACGGCAGCGACCTCGGCCGGATCGGTCTGCAGCAGCAGTTCATGCTGGCGCTGCTCAACGAGGTGAAAGCGCAGGACCTGCTGGGCAGTCCCGCCAAGTCGTTCACGATCGCGGACTCGCTCACCAGGTCCTTGACCACCGACTCCGGCCTGGACTCGCTCACCAAGCTCGCGGAATTCGCGCGCAGCATGCAGGGCGTCGACCCCGCTTCGATGGAGACGATCATGCTGCCGGTCAGGTACGACACGGCGGACCCGAACCGCGTCGTGGCTGCCGAGCCGCAGGCCGGCCAGCTGTGGAAGGCGATCCGCGACGACGCGGACATTCCGGCCGCCGCAAAGGAATCTCCGGCGACCGGCGGCTGACCCCGCATCGAGCGGGCGTCGGCGGCCGCCGGCCCCGCTGTGCCAGGCTCGCTTCCATGGACACTCTGCTCGTCGCCGACGGCGCCGACGTCGTGGGTTCCGTGCTGGGGGCACCGCCCACGCCGAAGGCTGTGGGGGAGGGTGGTGGCAGGACCGGCGCGGGGCGGCGGAGCGGCTGCGGGACACGCTCGCGGACCGCGGCACCGAAGCCGTGCCGGGGCCGGTGGAGATCGTGCTCGTCGTCGAAGGGGCCGCCAGCGGGGTGGAGCCTGTGCCGGGAGTCCGAGTGGAGTCGGCGCCGGGCAGCGGCGACGATCTGATCGTTGAACCGGCGGCAGGGGCGGCCCGATCGGGCCGCCCCTGCGTCGTGGTCACCGCGGACCGGGAGCTCAGGCTCCGGGTCCAGGCGTACGGGGCCCGCTGCCTGGGGCCTCGCTCGGTGCGGCGGCCGGGCTAGAACGTGGCGTCCTTGCCCAGCTTGCCCAGCCGGCTGTGGGAGCGCCCGTAGAGGAAGTACACGACGACGCCGATCAGCATCCAGACGCCGAACCGGAGCCAGGTCTCGGTCGGCAGGTTGAGCATGAGCCAGAGCGACGCCGCGATCGACAGGATCGGGACCACCGGCACCCAGGGGGTGCGGAAGGCGCGGTGCAGGTCGGGCCGGGTGCGGCGGAGGACGATGACGCCGAGCGCCACGACGACGAAGGCGAAGAGAGTTCCGATGTTCACCAGTTCCGCGAGCTTCTCGAGGCTGGTGAAGCCCGCGATGACGGCGATCACCACGCCGAGCACAACGGTCGCCCGATAGGGCGTGCGGAACTTCGGGTGGGTGATGGAGAAGAAGCGCGGCAGCAGTCCGTCACGGCTCATCGCGAAGAACACGCGGGTCTGGCCGAGCAGAAGGATCATGGAGACGGTGATGAGGCCGACGGCGGCGCCGAGGCTGATGGCACCCGCGAAGAAGGGCTGGTCCACGGACTTGAAGGCTTCGGCGAGCGGGGCGGTCGCCGACATCTCCTTGTAGTACTGCATACCGGTGACCACCAGCGTCACGGCCACGTAGAGCACCGTGCAGATGAGCAGCGAGCCGAGGATGCCGCGCGGCATGTCGCGCTGAGGGTTGCGGGTCTCTTCGGCGGCGGTGGCCACGACGTCGAAGCCGATGAAGGCGAAGAAGACGAGAGAGGCCGCGGTGAAGATGCCCATGACGCCGAAGTTGGTGGGCTCGAATCCGAAGAGCACTTGGACCAGCGGCGCGTGGAGGCCACTGCCGGCGGGCTGCGGCTCGGCCGAGGGAACGAACGGGGAGTAGTTGTCGGCCTTGATGAAGAACAGGCCCGCGATGATGACCATCAGCACGACGGTGACCTTGATGGCGACCACGATCGCGGTGATCCGGGCCGAGAGCTTCGTCCCGACGACCAGGATGGCGGTCAGCACCAGGACGAGCAGGAATGCCAGCAGGTCGAAGTGTCCTCCCTCGTCGGGCCCGGACAGCGCGACGGGCATGTCCCAGCCCAGGTTGGTGCTCATGAGGTGGCGCACGTACCCGGACCAGCCGACCGCCACCACGGCGGTGCCGAGAGCGAATTCGAGGACCAGGTCCCAGCCGATGATCCAGGCGGGCAGTTCCCCGATCGAGGCGTAGGAGAAGGTGTACGCCGAGCCGGCCACCGGCACCGTGGACGCGAACTCGGCGTAGCAGAGCGCCGCGAGGGCACAGACGATGCCCGCGGCCACGAAGGAGAGGGCGGTGGCGGGTCCGGCGTTGTTCCGGGCCGCGATGCCGGTGAGCACGAAGATGCCGGTACCGATGATGACGCCGACGCCGAAGACCGTCAGATCCCATGCGGACAGGGACTTCTTCAGCGCGTGCTCGGGCTCCTCCGTGTCGCGGATGGACTGCTCCACAGTCTTGGTGCGGAACACCCCGGTGCTCTGGGGGGGCTTTTGGTCTGTGCTCACCGGCGTACCTCCGTAGCCATGGCCGTATACCCATGATCGAGAGGGGTGCTGGACCTCGCGCGCCCTCCCGATGCGTTTCACACGAAAGGGCCGGTCGGAAACCCCGAGGGGTGCTCCGACCGGCCCAATGTGTACGCCGGATGGGGGAGGTCAGTCCCGGGCGGGCTCCACGGCCTCGCTCTCGAGACGGCCGTCGAGCTTTGCCACCAGGCCGGTGACCTGGCGCGCGATGTCCGGGGCGGTCAGCCCGATCTCCGCCATGACCTCCTTGCGCGAGGCGTGGTCCAGGAAGCGCGGTGGAATGCCGAAGTCGCGCAGCGGCAGGTCGATGCCCGCGTCGCGCAGTGCCTGGGCGATCGCCGAGCCGACACCGCCGACCCGGCTGTTGTCCTCGACGGTGACGACCACGCGGTGCTGCTCGGCGAGCGGCGCGAGCGCCTCGTCGACCGGCTTGACCCAGCGGGGGTCGACCACGGTCGCCGAGATGCCCTGGGCGTCCAGCAGATCGGCGATCTCCAGGCACATGGGGGCCAGGGCTCCGACAGAGACGAGCAGCACATCCGGCCGGTCCGTGTCCGGACGGCGCAGGACGTCCATGCCGCCGGCCTTGCCCACGGCCTTGACGGCCGGGCCGACCGCACCCTTGGAGAAGCGCACCACGGTCGGCGCGTCGTCGATCTCCACGGCCTCGCGCAGCTGGGCGCGCACCTGGTCGGCGTCGCGCGGGGCGGCGATGCGCAGGCCCGGGACGACCTGAAGGATCGACATGTCCCACATGCCGTTGTGCGAGGCGCCGTCGGTACCGGTGACACCGGCCCGGTCGAGGACGAACGTGACACCGCACTTGTGCAGCGCCACGTCCATGAGGACCTGGTCGAAGGCGCGGTTGAGGAAGGTGGCGTACACGGCGAAGACGGGGTGCAGACCGCCGGTCGCCAGACCCGCGGCCGAGACCGCGCCGTGCTGCTCGGCGATGCCGACGTCGTACACCCGGTCGGGGAAGGCCTTGGCGAACTTGTCGAGGCCGACCGGCTGGAGCATCGCGGCCGTGATGGCGACGACGTCCTCGCGCTCCCGGCCGAGCTTGACCATCTCCTCGCCGAAGACCGAGGTCCAGTCGAGGCCGGAGCTCGCGATCGGCAGACCGGTGTCCGGGTGGATCTTGCCGACGGCGTGGAAGCGGTCCGCCTCGTCCAGGAGGGCGGGCTGGTAGCCGCGGCCCTTCTCGGTGAGGCAGTGCACGATCACGGGCCCGCCGAAGCGCTTGGCGCGGGCGAGGGCGGACTCGAGGGCGGCGATGTCGTGGCCGTCGATGGGGCCGACGTACTTCAGGCCGAGGTCCTCGAACATGCCCTGCGGGGCGATGAAGTCCTTGAGACCCTTCTTTGCGCCGTGCAGGGTCTCGTAGAGCGGCTTTCCGACGACCGGGGTGCGCTCCAGGATGTCCTTGCCGCGGGCCAGGAACCGCTCGTAGCCGTCGGTGGTGCGCAGCGTGGCCAGGTGGTTGGCGAGGCCGCCGATCGTCGGGGCGTAGGAGCGCTCGTTGTCGTTGACGACGATGACCAGCGGGCGGTCCTTGGCGGCCGCGATGTTGTTCAGCGCCTCCCAGGCCATACCGCCGGTGAGGGCACCGTCACCGATGACGGCGACGACATGGTCGTCCTTCTTCAGCACCTCGTTGGCCTTGGCGAGGCCGTCGGCCCAGCCCAGCACGGTGGAGGCATGGGAGTTCTCGATGATGTCGTGCTCGGACTCGGCCTGCGAGGGGTAGCCGGAGAGGCCACCCTTCATCTTGAGCCTGGAGAAGTCCTGACGGCCCGTGAGCAGCTTGTGCACATAGCTCTGGTGGCCGGTGTCCCACAGGACCTTGTCCTTCGGCGAGTCGAAGACACGGTGCAGGGCGATGGTCAGCTCGACCACGCCGAGGTTGGGGCCGAGGTGGCCGCCGGTCTTGGAGACGGCGTCCACCAGGAAGGCGCGGATTTCTGCGGCCAGCTGCTCCAACTGCTCCGGGCCGAGCCGGTCCAGGTCGCGCGGTCCCTTCATACGGGAAAGCAGTGCCACCCGTGCCTCCTTGCTTCGAGCTGCATTCGAGTTGATCGAGCTTGCCGATTGCCCGAGTCTAATATTCCGGTCGCGATCTTGGTCATCGGGCTGCGCGTTCTGTGTCACGCCTGTGGCACAGAACGCGGCAGTGCCCGGCACCGCACATGCGGTGCCGGGCACTGAGCGGTCGTGTCAGGCGCGACCTGCGGTCTTCTGCGTCTTGCGGGTGACCGAGTCGATCACGACCGTCGCCAGCAGAACACCACCGGTGATCATGTACTGGATCGGGGTCGCGATACCCTCCAGCGCCAGGCCGTACTGGATCGAGACGATCACCATGACGCCGAGCAGGGCGTTCCAGGTGCGGCCCCGGCCACCGAAGAGGCTGGTGCCGCCGATGACGGCCGCGGCGATGACGTTCATGAGGAGGTCACCGGCGCCGGCGCTCTGGTTGGCCGCCGCGATCTTGGAGGCCCAGAAGAGGCCGCCGACCGCCGCGAAGAACCCTGCCAGGGCGAAGACGGAGATACGGATCGCCGCGACGTTGATACCCGCACGGCGCGATGCCTCGACACTGCCGCCGAGCGCGAAGATCTTGCGGCCGTAGGCAGTGCGGCGGAGCACGAAGTCCGTGATCACCAGAACCGCCAGGAACAGCACCAGGGCGAGCGGCAGCCCCTTGTACTGGTTGAACATGGCCGCCGCGGCGAAGGCGATCACACCGAGCACGACCGTGCGCAGCACGATGTCGGACAGCGGCCGGGACGGGATGCCGGCGGCCGCACGGCGGCGGTTGTCGAAGTAGGAGGAGAGGAAGAAGCCGGCCACGGCGACCGCGGCGAGGCCGTAGGCGGCCGCCACGTCCGTGAAGTAGTACGTGGTCAGCTGGCCGACCACGCCCTCGCTGTCCAGGTTGATGGTGCCGTTCTCACCGAGGAGCTGGAGCATGAAGCCCAGCCAGAACAGCAGACCGGCCAGGGTGACGGCGAACGCAGGAGCGCCGATCCTGGCGAAGAAGAAGCCGTGGACGGCCCCGATGGCCGCGCCGCTCACCAGGGCGACCAGCACTGCCAGCCACTCGTTCATCCCGTGGGTGACGCTCAGGACCGCGACGATCGCGCCAGAGACACCACTGACCGAACCGACCGACAGGTCGATCTCGCCGAGCAGCAGCACGAAGATGATGCCGACGGCCATCATGCCGGTGGCGACCATCGTGACCGCGATGTTGCTGAGGTTCTGCGCGGAGAGGAACTGCGAATTCAGGCTCTGGAAGATGGCGGCGATGATGATGAGGCCGATGACGACCGGGATCGAGCCGAGGTCACCGGCGTGCAGCTTCCGCTTGAACTCGGAAACGTAACCGGCCAGGCCCTGCTCGCGCACCAGGAGCCGGGGGTCCACCGCGGTGACCGCGTCGTGGGCTGCTTCCGGGTTCACCACCTGGTGAGCCTCGCCGACGGGGGTGGAGGTCTTTTCGGTGCTCACTTCTGAACCTCCGAGGTGCGCGCCGCACGACGGGTCACGGCGTTGTCCGTGGCACCGGTGATGGCGGAGATGATCTCTTCCTGCGAGGTGGACTTGACGTCGAAGACGCCGTTGTTCCGGCCGAGCCGCAGCACCGCCACCTTGTCGGCCACGGCCTTCACATCGGCCATGTTGTGGCTGATGAGGATGACGGCGTGGCCACGCTCGCGCAGCCGCTCCACGAGGTCGAGCACCTGTGCGGTCTGCTCGACGCCGAGGGCGGCGGTGGGCTCGTCCAGGATGACGAGCTGGGGCTCACCGAGCATCGAGCGCGCGATGGCCACGGTCTGACGCTGACCGCCGGAGAGCGAGGCGATCGGAATACGGACGCTGGGGATCCGGATCGACAGCGTCTTGAGGAGTTCAAGGGCGCGGCGCTCCATCTCGACCTCGTTCAGGACCCCGCGGCTGCGGAGCTCCCGGCCCAGGTAGAGATTGCCTACGACGTCGATGTTGTCGCACAGCGCGAGGTCCTGGTAGACGGTCGCGATGCCCAGGTTCTGGGCGTCGTGCGGCCTGTTGATCGATACGGACCTGCCCTCCCACTCGATGACGCCCTCATCGATGGGATGCACGCCGGCGATCGTCTTGACCAGCGTGGACTTTCCGGCGCCGTTGTCGCCGACCAGGGCGACCACCTCACCGGCGTGGACCTCAAGCTCTACGTCGGTGAGCGCCTGGACGGCACCGAACCGCTTGGAGACCCCGCGCAACGCCAACACGGGCGTAGCGGACACGTGAACCATCTCCTTCGCCGCCTGACCGGCGGGGATGCCGCGCCGGGGGAAGGCGCGGAGGCTGAGCAGCTAACAAGTGTTGCCTTCCGGTGCCCCGCCCCTCAGCGGGGACAGAGGGAGGGACGGAGCACCGGAAGGTTTCTGCGGAACCCTGAGGTCCCGGACAGAGCCTCGGCACCCGGGGGACCCGGGTGCCTCGGCGAGCGGCCTTACTTCAGGCCGAGCTGGTCACAGGCGGCCTTGAACTTCGGGGTGCAGATCTCGGCGACCGTGTAGACGCCGTCCTTGACGACAGTGTCGTTGATGTTGTCCTTGGTCAGCGAGACGACCGGGACGAGAACCGAGGGGACGTCCTTGGTGGTCGGGCTCGAGACCTTCTGCTTGGCGATGGAGTCGAGCGACTCGCCCTTGGCGAGCGCCACGGCCATCTCGGCGGCGGCAGCGGCCTCCGGCGCGTACGGCTTGTAAACGCTCATGAACTGCTCACCGGCGACGATGCGCTGCACACCCGCGAGCTCGGCGTCCTGGCCGGTGACCGGCGGGAGCTTGTCGAAGCCGGCGGCCTTCAGGGCGGTGATGATGCCGCCCGCCATGCCGTCGTTGGCGGAGTAGACGCCGACGATCTTGTCCTTGCCGAGGGCCGAGATCGCCGCCTCCATGTTGGCGTTGGCGTTCTCCGGCTTCCACTCCTTGGTGTCGTACTCCTTGCCGACCGTCACCTTGCCGTCGAGCTCGGCCTTCGCGCCCTTCTTGAACAGCGCGGCGTTCGGGTCGGTGATCGCGCCGTTCATCATCACGATCTGGCCGTCCTTGGCCTTGTCGCCCAGGGCCTCGACCAGGGCCTTGCCCTGAACGTGGCCGACCTCTTCGTTGTCGAAGGAGGTGTAGGCGTCGATCGGGCCCTCCGCGAGGCGGTCGAAGGCCACGACCGGGATGTCGGCCTCCTTCGCCTTCTTGACGGCGCCGGCGATCGCCTTGGAGTCCACGGCGTCCACGATCAGGGCGTCGACCTTGTTGGTGATCATGGTGTCGACCTGCTGCGTCTGCAGCGTGGCGTCCTGCTTGGCGTTGGCGTAGACGAGCTTCGCCTTGCCGTTCGTGAGCTCGCTGATCTTCTCCTCGATGAGCGGCTTGTCGAACTTCTCGTAACGAGCGGTCTGGTTCTCCGGAAGAAGCAGGCCGATCGTGATGTCGTCGCCCTTCTTCGCGGCCGGCTCGTCGGTCTTGTCGCCCGACTCCTTGGCGCTGCCACAGGCGGCCAGCGATACGGCCATCGCAGAGGCGGCGACAGCAACAGCGGCACGACGCAGATGTGCGTTCACGATGAGAAACCTCCCTGACGAGGCCGCGTCGCTGCGGCCGAGGTGGCTCGAAGTCAACTCGGCCCCGTCGTCAGCGTCAAGCAGTAAATCCTTAACGAGATGACAACGGTGCCATTCGTTATCTAAGTGAAGGCGGGCGCACTGGTCGGCAGGGAGCTGTCCAGAAGGGTCGAATCGCCTATTTCGCTGAGCACCAGGGCGAGGGCGCCCAGCACCTCGGCCCGTCCGCCGAGGGCCCCGGGAGCCACCGAGAGCTGCCGCGCCGCGCTGGGGATGGCGTAGCGGGAGACCGACTCCCGGATCGGCCCCAGTACCAACTCTCCAGCTTCCGCCAGATCACCCCCGAGTACCACTCGGCTGGGGTTGAGCAGGTTGCACAGGTTCGCCACGCCGGAGCCGATGTGGCGGCCCACGTCGGCCACCACACGGCGGCAGCCGAAGTCGCCCTCGCGGGCCAGCTGCACCACCCGCTCCATGGTCAGCTCGGCCCCGTGACTGGACTCCAGCAGCGGCAGTACGTACCGGGCGGCCGCGAAGGTCTCCAGGCAGCCACGGTTGCCGCAGCGGCAGACCGGACCCGACTCGTCGAGGGTGATATGGCCGATCTCGCCGGCCGTGCCGCCCGGTCCCCGGTAGATCTGCCCGTCGATGACAAGACCGGCGCCGACGCCGCTGGCGACCTTGATGTAGGCGAGGTCCTTGACCCCCCGCCCGCTGCCCCACACCAGCTCGCCGAGTGCGCCGAGGTTGGCGTCGTTGTCGACGTACACGGGCACTCCCAGGCGGCCCGACAGCTCCTCGCTCGGATTGATGCCGGTCCACCCCGGCAGGATCGCGGTGGACCCGAGCGTGCCCGACTCCACATCGATGGGGCCCGGTACGCCGAGCCCCACACCGATCACCTTGTCCAGGCCGATCCCGGTGGCCTCGATCAGCCGGTTGACGAGCGCTTCCGCCCGGTCGAAGCCCTCGGCGGACGAGGCGTCCACGTCCAGCGGCTCGGATTCCTCGGCGAGCACCTGGTGGGCGAGGTTGCCGATGGCGACGCGCAGATGGGTGTGGCCGAAGTCGACCCCTATCACGATGCCCGCGTCACCGCTGAGCGAGACGCTGCGGGCCCGTCGGCCGCCCGCCGAGGTCGGCGTCACCTCGACCGTGCCGCCATCCTTCAGCTCACGAACGATGTTGGAGACCGTCGCCGCGGAGAGGCCGGTGCTTCTCGCGATCTCGGCCTGCGTGAGCGAGCCGGCCAGGCGCACGGCGCGCACGACCCGCTCGAGGTTGGCCCGGTGCAGAGATGTCTGCGACCCCGGAGTCTCCATCGACTCATCCACTCCTGCCCCCGGTGGGCGGCACGACGACCGCCCCCGGTCGGGGTCACCGCAACGGAACCCCGACGTTTCTCCAACTTGTGAACTCTTAGCTCAACTCTTGGGGGCCTGTCGCGTCAAGACCTTGAGCATCCCGACCACAACGGCCGAGCCCCGCCCGACATGCGTCGAACGGGGCCCGGCCGGGGCTGTGCGGCGTCTGGGGCGCCTGTGATCGTTACTTGAGCGTTCCCGCGGTGAGACCCGATTGGACCTGTCGCTGGAAGGTGAGATAGACGACGACCACGGGAAGGATCGCGATGGTCATGCCCGCGAAGATCACGGGCAGGTCGCCCGCATAGCCCTGCTGCTGGCTGAGCAGCACCAGGCCCTGCGTCAGCATCGAGCGGTCGGGGTCGAAGCCGCTCTGCTGCTGCATGAGCACCAGCGGAAGGATGTACTGGTTCCACTGGCCGAGCAGGTTGAAGATGCCGACGCTGATCAGACCGGGCTTGGCCATCGGCAGCATCACCTGGAAGAAGATCCGGGTGTGCGAGGCGCCGTCGATCACCGCCGCCTCGTGGATCGCGGTCGGCAGCGTCCGGAAGAACGCGTGCATGAAGAAGACCGTGAACGGCATGGAGTAGGCGACGTAGACCAGGATCAGTCCCTGGTACGTGTTGAGCATGCCGAGCTGTTTGATGAGGAAGTACAGCGGGATGAGCCCCAGGTACACCGGGAACATCGCGCCGGCGATGAAGAAGTAGTAGATGAGGCGGTTGCCCCAGAACTGGTAGCGGGCCAGCACATAAGCACCCATAGCGCCCAGGAGCATCGTCAGCGGCACGGAGAAGACCAGCACGATGACGGTGTTGAGGAAGTACGAGCCGATGTGGCCCTTGGTCCAGGCCCGCGAGAAGGCGTCGAAGTTCCAGTTGGAGGGCCAGGACCAGGAGCTGGCGCCGATCTCCGCGTCGGTCTTGAAGGAGCCGAGCAGAATCCAGATCAGCGGCAGGATGATCATCACGGCCCACAGGATGAGGAAGCCGTGCGAGAAGACGTTGAGGACCCTGCCCTCACTGTCGCGGCTGCGCGCGCCGCCGGCCTCCTTGCCTGAGCCGCGCTGGACCGGGACGGCGTCCTTGGTCACGCCGTCGATGGTGGGTGTTGTGGACATCTCGTGCTTCCCCGCTCAGTACTCGATACGCTCGCGGCGGCTGATCCGCAGCGTGACGACGGACAGGATCAGCGTGAGGAGAAGGATCACCACGCCCATGGCGCAGGCGTAGCCGCTCTTGCCGAACGCCAGGAAGTTGCGCATGAGGTAGGTGGCCATCACCTCACTGCTGTGGTCGGGCCCGCCGCCGTAGCTGCTGCCCGGTGTCATCACCGAGATGAGCGCGAAGCAGTCCATGGCCAGGATCGCGAGATAGACCCAGGCGGTCTGCACCGTGTCCCACAGCAGGGGCAGCGTCACCTTGAAGAAGGTCTGCGAGCGGCCGGCGCCGTCGAGCAGCGCCGCCTCGTAGATCTCCTTCGGGATCGACTGCATGGCGGCCGAGAACAGGACGAGGTAGAAGCCCACGCCCCACCACAGGAGCACGAAGGCGACGCACCACAGGACGAGGTTCGGGGAATTGAGCCACTCGACGGGGTGCTCGGCGTCGGAGATGCCGAGCTTGATCAGCGTGCCGTTGATGAGGCCGGCGACATCGCCGCGGTAGACCGCCCGCCACAGGATGGCCAGGATGACCACCGACAGGACGTGCGGGAGGAAGAAGACGACCTTGTAGAGGCCGGAGCCCCGTACGCCCCGGATACCGGCCGCACCACCCCGCCCGCCCACATTCACCATGAAGGCGAAGAAGAGGGCGAGCAGGATGGTGGCCAGGGGCAGGCTCACCAGGATCAGGAAGTTGTTCCACAGCGCCTGGAGGAAGACGCTGTCGGAGAACAGCTCCGCGTAGTTGTCGAGACCGACGAACTCCATCTGCGAGGACTGGCCACGCCAGTTGGTGAAGGAGTATCCGAACGTCTGGACGTACGGCCAGATCATGAAGATCAGATACAGGCCGAGCGGACCGATCAGGAAGCCGGCGACGAACCGGTTCTTGCCCTTGTGCATGAAACTCTGCCCCTGGTCAGTGCGAGAACGGGCCTACGGACGCTTGTTGTTCTTGCTGGCCGGGTCCTTGGCGGCCTTGTCGACCGCCGCCTGGGCCCGCTTGAGCCATTCCTTCGGCTGGATGCGCTTGGCCATCAGCTCGGCGGACGCGTTGCGGATGGTCTCGTCCATCTCGCTGTACCAGTTGACGTAGTAGTAGTCGAAGGTGTTCTCACCGGCCGCCGCGACCGCGTCGACGGCGGACTTGGTACCGGGCCGCAGCTGGACCGAGGTGTCCACGCCGTCCTTGACGATGGTCAGCGAGTTCGCCTGCTGGGCGAAGATCGTCGACCACTCCTTGGACAGCATCCGGCGGAGGAATTCGAGACCGCCCGCCTTGTTCTTCGCCTTCTCGGGGACGATGAACGGCTCGCCGGCACCAGCCCGGATCGCCTCGAAGGGCAGCTTGCTGTCGGGCAGCAGCGGCATCGGCAGGAACTTCATGTCGAAGTCCGCGGGCGTCTGCTTCAGCTGCTCGTTCTCCAGCCAGGAGCCCGAGGGGATGAAGACGGCCTTGCCCTTGTTCCAGGCGGTCTGCGACTCGATGTGGTCGAGTGAGTTGGTGCCCGGGAGCAGCAGGCCCTTGTCGACGATCTCGTAGATCGCCTCGATGGAAGCCTGCGCCGAGTCGCTGCCCACGAAGGCCTTCGGGTCGAGGTTGTCGATCGCCTTCATCGCGTCCAGACCGCCGGTCTTGGCGATCAGGTCCATGATCATGACGTTGATGTAGTACGGGTGCTTGCCCTGGTGGGCGAGGCCGCCGACGCCGTCCTTCTTGGCCTCCTTCATGATGGTGAGGAAGGCGTCCCAGGTCTTCGGCACCTCCCAGCCCTTGTCCTTGAAGAGCTTGCCCGAGTACCACACACCCCAGACGGTGTAGATGTAGTTCAGCGAGTACATCTTCTCGTCGAAGTTGCCCTTTTCGGCGGTGCCGGGGATCAGGATGTCCCGGACCTTCTTCGACGGGTCGTCGAAGGACGGGGCGTCGAGCAGCTCCTCGAGGCTGGCGAGCTGGCCGTCCTTGTAGAGGGTGTCGAGCTTGATCTGCTGGGCGCCGGAGTTGTCGATGACGTCCGGCGGGTTGCCGCCGACGAAGCGGGGCTGGAGCTTGCCGGTGATCTCCTGGGTGCCCAGGTGGGAGATCTTGCCGCCCCAGGCCGTCTTGTACTTCTTCTCCCACTCGATCGCGTACTGGTCGCCGAAGCCGCCCTTGAAGATGACGACGTCAAGGGTGCCGCCCTTGGCGACTCCGAACGGGTTGTCCTTCGTCACCTCACCCTTCTGCTTGGACTGGTCGTCACCGCTGCTGCTGCTGGCGCAGGCGGACAGGAAACTCATCGTCGGCACGGCGATCAGGCCGAGTGCGGCGGACCGCTTGATCAGGTCTCGGCGGCCGAAACCCTCACTGTTGTCGTGGGCGGAGGTGGATCCCATGCTCAAGTCCTCGCCTTCTCCAGGACTCAGGCGGTGTACCGGTCGCCCGTTCTTGGTCGCCTCAGGCGAAGGGCCCCGCCACCGCGGTCAGTTGCTGTGTATTCCCGGGGGGAAACTCAGTGAAGCTCGGGTCGTGCACGGCTGCCGGCGGGCAACGGAGTCTGGTGCGATCGGCGATGCGCACGCTGCGCACGCCCGTCGCCCCTAGGGCCCTTGCCAGTTGGAACAGCTATCCGGACGCCGACAGGTATAGTCCACTTCACGTCAACTGGGCAAGATCGAAAACAAGGTTGGCCGGCAGTCTTTCCCGAGTTGAGACCTCGCGGATACATGAGCACTTTGCGCACCCTTATGACCACTGCATTCTTCGCGGATGGGCCGAAACGGACCGCCTCGCTCCGTCAACACTCTTGACACCGTATGTCACTTGCCCCCGTACTAGTGGCTGCACTTCACCGATGACAACGTTGTCCATGGCGACCTTCCCCTGGAGGAAAGACCGGGATGCAGCCCAGAACCAGAGCCCGGCAGAGAAACTTTCACGCGGTCACCCTGGCGGTGACCGCTTCTCTGCTCGTGTTGACGACCCCCTCGGCCGCTGTAGCACTGCCCCCGCAGTCCGGACAATCCCCGGCCGCCGGCCTGGAATTCAGGTCATCCTTCGAATCGGACGAACCGCAGCCGGACTGGCGCAATACCGTTGATGTCGGCACCGACGGAAGGAAGCGGTCGTCCGGTGTCGATGGCGGCTTCTCCAGCGGAATACCGGGCAATGTCACCGACAAGGTGATCGAACTGCGCGCCAGCGACGAGAACACCGGCGGGGGTGAGACGAAGGAGAACCTGGTCGATCTGCTGCCGAGCAGCAAATGGCTGGGGTTCCGGCCCACCGCCTGGATCGAGTTCGACACCGACACACCGGTCAAGGTGGCCACCTACGCCCTCACGTCCGCCAACGACTTCGCCTCCCGCGACCCCAGGGACTGGACGCTCAAGGGCTCGGTCGACGGCAAGGAGTGGGTGGTGCTGGACTCGCGCACCGGCGAGACGTTCGCCGAGCGCTTCCAGACCAGGACCTTCGACATCGGCGCTCCGTCCGAGGTGCAGGCGTACGGGCACTACCGGCTGGAGATCACCAGGAACAACGGGGCGTCCGACGCCACCCAGTTGGCCGACGTCCAGTTGTCCAACGGCGACACCAGCACCCCGGTCCCCGACGACATGCGCAGCCAGGTCGACCGCGGCCCCAGCGGCTCCCCCACCGCCAAGGCCAATGCCGGGTTCACCGGCACGCGGGCGCTGAAGTACGCCGGCACGCACAAGGCCGACGGCCGGGCGTATTCGTACAACAAGATCTTTGACATCGATGTCACGGTGCGCCGCGACACCGAACTGTCGTACAAGATCTTCCCCTCCATGGCCGAAACCGATCTGAACTACCCGGCCACCAACGTGTCGGTGGACCTCGCCTTCAACGATGGCACCTATCTGAGTGATCTTCGTGCGGTCGACTCGCACGGCGGCCTGCTGACCCCCACCGGACAGGGCGCCGCGAAGCGGATGTACGTCAATCAGTGGAACAGTGTCGCGGCCGGCATCGGCACGGTCGCGGCCGGCAAGACCGTCGACCGGGTGCTGGTGGCATACGACTCCCCCAAGGGCCCGGCGAAGTTCCAGGGCTGGGTCGACGACATCACCCTCGCGCCCAAGGCTCCCGAGAAGCGGCTCGCCCACCTCTCGGACTACGCCTCGACGACCCGTGGCACCAACTCCAGCGGTTCGTTCTCCCGCGGCAACAACTTCCCCGCCACCGCCGTCCCGCACGGCTTCAACTTCTGGACGCCGGTGACCAATGCCGGGTCACGCAGCTGGCTGTACGAGTACTCCCGCGGCAACAACGCGGACAATCTGCCGACCGTGCAGGCCTTCAGCACCAGCCATGAGCCGAGCCCGTGGATGGGCGACCGGCAGACCTTCCAGGTGATGCCGTCGGCGGCGGCCGGCACGCCGGACACCTCGCGCACGGCCCGGGCGCTGCCCTTCCGTCACGAGAACGAGACGGCCCGTCCGCACTACTACGGCGTGACGTTCGAGAACGGGGTCAAGGCCGAGATGGCTCCGGCCGACCATGCGGCGATGATGCGCTTCACCTATCCCGCGGGCGACGCGAGCGTCATCCTCGACAACGTCACGAAGGAGGCCGGGCTCACCCTCGACCCGGACACCCGCTCCTTCACCGCCTTCTCGGACGTCAAGAGCGGTCTGTCCACGGGCGCCACCCGGCTGTTCGTGTACGGCGTCTTCGACGCGCCGGTGACCGACTCGGCGTCCGAAGGCGTCACCGGCCGGCTCCGCTTCGACGCGGGCGAGGACCGCAGCGTCAATCTGCGTATCGCCACCTCGCTCATCAGCATCGACCAGGCGAAGAAGAACCTGGCCGACGAGATCCCGGCGGGCACCCGCTTCGAGCGGGTGCGCGGCAAGGCGCAGGACGCCTGGGACGGTCTGCTGGGCAAGGTGGAGGTCGAGGGCGCGACCCGCGACCAGCTCACCACGCTCTACTCCAGCCTGTACCGGCTGTACCTGTACCCGAACTCCGGCTTCGAGAACACCGGCACCAAGGCGCGCCCGAAGCACCAGTACGCGAGCCCGTTCTCGCCGATGACCGGTCCCGACACGCCGACCCGTACCGGCGCGAAGATCGTCGACGGCAAGGTGTACGTCAACAACGGTTTCTGGGACACGTATCGCACGACCTGGCCCGCGTACTCCTTCCTCACCCCGAAGAAGGCGGGCGAGCTGGTGGACGGCTTCGTCCAGCAGTACAAGGACGGCGGCTGGATCTCGCGCTGGTCGTCGCCCGGCTATGCCGATCTGATGACCGGTACCAGCTCGGACGTGGCCTTCGCCGACGCTTATGTCAAGGGCGTGAAGTTCGACGCCGAGGCGGCATACGAGGCGGCGCTGAAGAACGCGACCGTGGTGCCCCCGTCCCCGGGCGTCGGCCGCAAGGGCATGGAGACCTCTCCGTTCCTCGGCTACGCCTCCACCGAGACGCATGAGGGTCTGTCCTGGTCGCTGGAGGGTTACCTCAACGACTACGGGCTGGCGAAGATGGGCCAGGCGCTCCACTCGAAGACCGGGAAGGACCGCTACAAGGAGGAGTCGCAGTACTTCCTCGACCGGGCCCGAAACTACGTCACCCTCTTCGACACGAAGGCCGGCTTCTTCCAGGGCCGCAACCTCAAGGGCGACTGGCGGGTCGAGAGCGGCAAGTTCGACCCGCGGGTGTGGGGCTACGACTACACCGAGACCAACGGCTGGGGATACGCCTTCACCGCTCCGCAGGACAGCCGCGGTCTGGCGAATCTGTACGGCGGCCGCTCCGGTCTCGGCGAGAAGCTCGACACCTACTTCTCCACGCCCGAGACGGCCTCCCCGGAGTTCGTCGGCTCGTACGGCTCCGTCATCCATGAGATGACCGAGGCGCGTGATGTGCGGATGGGTATGTACGGGCACTCCAACCAGGTCGCCCACCACGCCACCTACATGTACAACGCGGCCTCGCAGCCGTGGAAGACGCAGCAGAAGGTGCGCGAGGTGCTCTCCCGCCTCTACACCGGCAGCGAGATCGGGCAGGGTTACCACGGCGACGAGGACAACGGCGAGCAGTCGGCCTGGTACCTCTTCTCCGCGCTCGGCTTCTACCCGCTGGTGATGGGCAGCGGCGAGTACGCGATCGGCTCACCCCTGTTCACCAAGGCGACCGTGCACCTGGAGAACGGCCGCGACCTCGTCGTCAAGGCCCCGAAGAACAGCGCGAAGAACATCTACGTGCAGGGTCTGAAGGTGGGCGGCAAACCATGGACGTCCACGGCGCTGCCGCACAGCCTGATCGCCAAGGGCGGCACGCTGGAGTTCGCGATGGGGCCGAAGCCGTCGGCCTGGGGCACGGGGAAGAACGCCGCACCGGTCTCCATCACCCAGGACGACAAGGCGCCCACGCCGCGGCATGACGTGATCACGGGTGACGGCGCGCTGTTCGACAACTCCTCCGGCACCTCCGCACCGGTCGGGTCGGTGGAGCTGCCGGTGAAGCAGGCGACGCGGGCGGTGCAGTACACGCTCACCTCGTCGGCCAAGGACAAGGCCCCGGCCGGCTGGGTGTTGCAGGGTTCCGCCGACGGCGAGGAGTGGACCGACCTGGACCGGCGATCGGGCGAGTCGTTCGCCTGGGACCGGCAGACCAGGGTCTTCACGGTCGACAGGCCCCGCTCGTACCAGCACTACCGGCTGGTGCTCACGGGCGAGGCGACGCTCGCGGAGATCGAACTGATCTCCTGAGCGGTCCGGACAGGACGGGCGGGAGGGCCATGGCACCGGGCCCTCCCGCCCGCACGCAGTGTCAGCTCTCCGCGGCCGGCCCGCCGCTCCCCCGTACCTGCCCGAACCAGCTCTGGCCTGCCTGTACGTGACCCGCCGGATCCCGTGCCGGGGACCCGCCCCGGTGGCGTACCGGGTGACCTTCGATGCGCCGCAGTACGACTGCGACGGGGGCGGGCCATATCGCACGGCCCGGACATGGGCCCGGTGTCCGTGCCCTGAAACGGCCTCTGTTGCGAGGTCATGCGAAGGCCGTCCGCACGGCTCGCCCACCCGGGCCAGGCGATTATCCGACCTCGGCGGGGGCCGTGCGTGCCTCGTCCGCCCGCGCCGCCCGCTGTGAAACTCTCCCGCCATGCCTCAAAACGACGCCTACGGCGCATGGTTCTACGCAAGTCAGCAGGACGGTTCGGTGCGCTCCGCCGAACGCGTCCTCCCCGTCGTCCTCGATCTTGTCCAGCCCTCCAGCGTTGTCGACCTCGGCTGCGGTACCGGCGCCTGGCTCGCCACCGCACTGCGGCTCGGAGTCGACACGGTCCTCGGGGTGGACGGCCCATGGGTCACCCAGGAGACCCTGCACATCCCGTACGACAGCTTCCTGTCCCACGACCTCTCGCAACCCCTGGACGTCAAGGAGCTGCGCCCCGACGGGCCCGGCAGCCGGTTCGGGCTCGCCATGTCCCTGGAAGCGGCGGAGCACCTCGACGCCGACCGCGCCGACTCTCTCATCGCCAATCTGTGCGCCCTCTCCGAGTGCGTGCTGTTCTCCGCCGCCATCCCCGGTCAGACAGGCAGCGACCACCGCAACGAGCAGTGGCCGCCCTACTGGCGGGCCCGGTTCGAGCGGCAGGGCCACCAGCTCGTCGACTGCCTGCGCAGCCGCCTGTGGGCGGACCCGGAGATCGAACCCTGGTACGCGCAGAACGCCTACCTCTACGTCAGCACGGAACGGCTGGCCGCCGACGAACGGCTGCGTGAGGCTGCGTCGGAGAACGACCAGATTCCACTCACCGCCGTCCACCCCGGGGTCCTGGCCCTCTTCTCCAAGCCCTACGCGCCGCCGGACCCGGAGCCGATCCGGCGGCAGGCGGCGCCGATGTAGCCGAGGGAAGCGATCACTTCACGAACACGGGCCGCGGTGTGGGAGTCCACATCCGCCCTGGTGTTGAGGACCCGGGAGACCGTGGTCTTG
>NZ_JBEXSW010000060.1:0-46079 GCF_040613775.1 Streptomyces sp. NPDC006208
GCGACAACTCAACACGTCACCACTCCCCGAGACCGCCGAACCCACGCCTGACCAGCGGAAACGCAGCCCTCAAGCCCGGAAAGACAACAGCCACTTACTCATTTCCAGGCGTGACTCAGCGCACAGCCGCCAGTGCGGCAGCAGTCAAGCGCGGGGCCTGTCCGCGCCCGCGGCTACTGCACCTTCTTCCACGTTCCGCAGCCCTCCGTCGTGAACTGCCCGTCCGACGGTGCGATCGTCACCGTGATCTCCTGCGCGCTCCTGGCGAAGTTGTCGATGATGTCCCCTGACCGGGAGGTCCGCTCCCAGTAACAGTCCTCCACCGTGTCCGTCGTCCGGTACGTACCCGGCGGGATCAGCGGCAGATCACCCTCCCCGTCATCGGGCTTCGACGACACCTTGTACGTCCCGCCGCTGTATTCCGACTGCCGCTTCTCCGCCTCTACTTCATCCTCGGTCGGCGGCAGATCCCCCTTCAACGCCGACAGTGCAGCCTTCGGCCACTTCGAGCACAGCTTCGGCATCCCTGCCTTCAAGATCTCGTGCGGTGACGGGTCCGGCATCTCCTCGTCCACCAGCCACCGCGCAGGCTTTTCGCCCTCCTCGTGCACCCGTGTCATCGCCCGGCAGATCCGCATCACGTACGCCGACGGCAACGAGCCCGCGTCATCGACGAACCAGCCCTTCTCGTCCGCCAACTTGTCGAGGTGTCCCGCCGGCGTGTCCGGGGACCCGGTTTCCGTCTCCGACGGGTACGGATCTACCGACGTCTGTACGGCCGGCGGAGGCGGACTCTTCACGTCCGCCTTCTCATCCTCGCTGCCGCACCCGACCAGCAGCATCAACGCGGCCACCTCGGCCGCAACCGTCCACACATCACGCATTCGTCCCATAGCGAGGCATACTCCACCTCAATGGTCATGCAGGGGAGGGAAATCGGCGAATTCAGGGATCAACCGTGGCAAGGCGGCGCGAGACGGAGCCCTGCTGCGCGGCAGAGCACCTGCCGACGTGGGTGTACGGCAGGGGCTCCACGCTCCGCGCCTGGTTAAGACACGTTGGCGCGGACGTCGTCGCCGAACAGCCCGTCTGTGTAGGTCACGTACTTCGGGGTGAAGCTGCCCTTGCCGGTGATGACACCGGACACGTTCTCGCCGGGCGCGAGCTTCACGGTGTCGATCTGGTTCTCATCGACTCCCAGCTCGGCCGAGTGCTTCGTGCCCCCGGTGTCGGTGATGCCGAAGTACAGCGGGTTGACGCTGATCTCCTGGTCACTGTCGTTCGTGATCTTGACGCGCACGCTGGTGTACTTTCCGCCGCTATGCAGGACGCTCGGCGCGAACGTGGTCTTCACGGCCGTGATCTTCACCGGCGCCGACTTGGACTCGGCAGGGGAGTCGTCCTTCTTCTCGGCCGGCCTGGCGTCGGACTTCTCGGCCGGCCTCTTCTCCGGGGCGACGGCTGACGTGTCGGAGCCTTTGCCGTCCGCGCCGCTCGGGGTGTCGTCGAGGGCGACGCCGATAATGCCGAGCAGGAGGACGAAGCCGAACACGCTGCCCAGGACGATGGCGACGATCGCGCCGGTGGGCATGCCCTTCTTCGGCGGCGGCGGGGCTGGCTGGTAGGGGCCGGGGTGTCCCCATGTGGGCTGCTGCGGCTGCTGGGGGTACTGCTGGTGCGGGCCGGGGTGCGGCTGCGTCATGGGTGTCCCCTCGTGGTGGCGGTGCGGGCGCCGTGTGGGGGGATAGTGAATGTATCGGTCCGCATGCGGTGTGTGCAGGGGTTCGTGTGGTTTGCACACGACGGAGCCCCTGCCGACGGGGGGTACGGCAGGGGCCCCACAATCCACGCTACTGCGCGGCCAAGGTCACTTCCCGATGCGGACCTTGTCGTTGTCGAGCAGCGCGGATGGGTCACCGAGGGTATTGCCTCGTGGGCTCGCAGTGAACCGCGTCTGCGAGTTGTGAGCCCCCTTGCGAGCCCTCCCCCGCTTCCCCCGGCCCGCTGAGATTGAAGGCCCGGGCCACCGCCGGGACGGACAGGGATCTCCTTCCGGCGGCGGCCGCGGCCAAGGCACCACGACTTAACGCTCGGGGGTGAACCAGATGTGCGGAATCGCAGGACTGGTCGGAGGCGACGCCATCCGGCACCGGACCACGGTCCAGGCCATGGGGCTGTCCCAGCACTACCGCGGTCCGGACGGCACCATGCACGCTGCCGCTTCGGACGGCCGGGCCGTGCTGGCCATGAACACGCTGCTGATCGTCGACCCGCAGGCCGTCCCGGGCCCTACCTGGACCGCGAGAGCGGGATCCTGCTGGCCTTCAACGGTGAGGTCTGCAACTTCCGTCAGCAGGCCACCGCCTGGTGGCATCCGGCTCGCGGTCCGGGAGTCGGACGCGCACTTCCTGCTGCGGGCCTGGACCAAACCCGGCCCGGCCTGCCTGGACGGGCTGGACGGCATGTTCGGCGCACGCTGGGGGAGGTGCATCGCAGGACACTCACCAGCCGCAACAACCTCGCCCTCCTGCTGGAGGACTTCGGACGGCTGGAGCAAGCAGAACGAGCCGATCGTGCTCCCCGGGCGTCCCCACCTGCCCGCACCGGGCGACGTCATCGGCGGTGGCGCGGGGCGGACAGTGCCGCGATGAAGTCGTCCAGTGCCACGAGGTTGTGTGCGCTGACGACGGTGTCGCAGTAGGGCAGTGCCGCAGCCATACCGGCCACGAGCGGACGGTAGCGCGGGCTTGCCGTGCGCGGGTTGACCCAGACGACGCGGTAGGCGACCCGGGACAGCCGCGCCATGTGAGTGGCGAGGGCGGCGGGCCCTCCGGTGTCCCAGCCGTCGGAGATGACGACGACCACGGCGCCGTGCGCCATGCCACGCCGGCCGAACCGCTCGTTGAAATCGGCCAGGCACTCCGCTATCCGGGTGCCCCCGGACCAGTCCGGGGCCGCTTGTCCGGCCCGTGCCAGGGCGTCGTCCGGCCCGGCCCGCCGGAGGGCCGGCGTGAGGCGCGTGAGCCGCGTGGCGAAGGTGAAGACCTCGGCGCGGGTGACGCGGGCCGCACAGTAGAGCAGTTGCAGCATCGCGCGGGCATAGGGCTCCATCGATCCGGAGATGTCGCAGAGTACGACGAGGTCGCGGGGGCGGGCGCGGGGCTCGAAGCGGCGTAGCCGCAGCGGGTATCCGCCGGTGCGCCGGCTGGAGGAGAGGGTGCGGCGCACATCGATGCGCGCACCGTGGTGCGCGGAGCGGCGCCGGCGGGACGGCCGGGTCGGGGTGCGAAGCACCAGGGTGCGCATCACCTCGGAGAGCCGCGCCAGTTCCTCGGCGGACAGGTCCGCGAAGTCGCGGTTGGCGAGACGGTCGAGCGGACTGGCGACGAGGCGTACGGGAGCCTCCCGCGGCGGTCCGTCGGCCTTTCGGCCGCGTCCGTCCACGGTGGCCTTCCGGGCGCCGTCGACGAGGCCGGGAACGGCGTCCGGGAGCGACCGCGCCGGGTCGCCGGGTTGCCCGCGTAGTGCTCCGCGGTCGGCAGGGCCGCCGAAGACCTCGCGGAAGACCGCGTCGAACGGCTCGATCTGCTCGCGGTCGGACACCAGGGTGGCGAGCGCGCAGTGCCGTAGATCGCGCGTCGTCGACGGTGCCAGCAGGGTGAGCGCCCGAGCGAAGCCGCGGGTACGGTCGGGACCCACCGCGACCCCCGCTTCGTGCAGGGCGGCGGTGAACGAGGCGGCCAGTTCCGGCAGGTCAGGCATCGGAGCCTGCCTCCGCGTCGACCAGCTCCGCCAGTCCGGCCCGGCGTACGGCCTCCAGGTCCTCGGCGTATTTGAGTACCGCCCCCAGGGTGCGGTCGGCGGCGTCGGCGTCGAGATCGGAGAGGCCCAGCGCGTGCAGCGCGCCCGCCCAGTCGATCGCCTCGGCGATGCCGGGCGGCTTGGTGAGCTCCTGCCGGGCACGCAGGCGCGCCACCCCGTGCGCCACGCGCGCGGCCAGCCACTCGGCCGACTCCGGCACCCGTCTGCGGATGATCGCGGCGACTCGTGCGGTGTCCGGGTAACCGATCCAGTGGTAGAGACAGCGGCGTTTGAGCGCGTCGTGCAGATCCCGGGTGCGGTTGGAGGTCAGTACGGCCACCGGCGGCACCGCAGCCGTCCGGGTGCCCAGTTCGGGGATGGTGACCGCGGCATCGGCGAGCAACTCCAGCAGGAACGCCTCGAACTCGTCGTCGGCGCGGTCCACCTCGTCGATGAGCAGCACCGCCGGGCGCGGTCCCGGGTGGCAGATCGCGGCGAGCAGCGGCCGTGGCAGCAGGTAGTCCTCGGCGAACAGGTCGGAGTCCCGCAGGGACTCCCCGCGGGACTCGGCCAGCCGGATGGCCAGCAGTTGCCGTGGATAGTTCCACTCGTAGAGGGCCTCGGCCGAGGACAGCCCCTCGTAGCACTGCAGCCGGATCAGCGGGGTGTCGAGCACGGCGGCGAGCGCGCGGGCCGCCTCGGTCTTGCCGACACCGGGCTCGCCCTCCAGAAGGATCGGCTGCCGCATGCGCACGGCAAGCAGCAGCGCCGTGGTCAGGGCGTCGTCGGCCAGGTAGCCGACGGCGTCCAGACGTGAGCGCAGGGCCGGGACATCGGGTACGAGGGGGTCGAGGTCAGGCATGCGCGTAACGGGAGGGGTCGTCGGCGAAGGCCTGCTGGCACCCCGGCCCGCAGAAATACACCCTGCTGCCGGCCCGGTCCAGTGAGAGGGTGGCGGGCGTGATCGCCACGGTCATGCCGCACACGGGATCCATGTCCTCGGCCACGGCCTGCGGCGCGGTGGAGTCCGCACCCGGGCGCACGGCTCGGGCCGCCTGCGGCCGCAGTGCGATGATCTCGGCATACACCGACAGCGCGATCTCTCCCGGAGTCCGCGCGCCGATGTCCAGGCCGGCCGGGGTGTGGACGTGTGCGCGTTGATCCTCGGTGAGCCCCAGCCCGGCGAGCACTGCCGCGCCGCGCTTCGGACTGGCCACCAGTCCGATGTACGGGATCGCGGCGCGTGCAGCCTCGATCAGCACGGTCTCCTCGTCGCGGCCGTGCGTGGCGATGACGACGACGTTCAGATCGGGCGGCAGCGGCTCCCCGGGCGAGGCCGGCCGGGCGTCGAGCCCGAGCGCACGACCGACGTCGACCAGAGCGCGGGCGATGGGGGCGTGTCCGTAGACGTACGCCAGCGCCGGGGGGAGGTTGGCCTCCAGGAAGATGTCGAGCGTCCCGCCCGACAGGCACGGGTTGGCCACCGTCACCAAGCCCTCGTCCGGCTCCTGCGCTTCGGCCTCGGTGTCGGCGGCGGGCGTGATCCTCAGCAGCAGCGACTCACCGGTCTCCAGCACCCGCAGGCCCTGCAATTGGACCGTCGTCTCGGCACATGTGCCGCCCACGAAGCCCTCGACGGTGCCGTCGGGCAGCACCAGCGCGCTGTCCCCGGGTTTGGCGCTCGTGGGCCGTTCCGCGTGGACGACGGTAGCCAGGACGAACGGGGTCCGGCCGTGCCGGAGCACGTCCGCGCGGGTCAGCAGTTCGGTGTTCGTCATCGCAGGGGCCTCAGGTGATCGCCAGGTCGGTGCGCAGCGGCCGGCCCTGCGCGGCCCGCCACACCGCGGCGGGCGTCAGCGGCATGTCCACATGGCGTACGCCGAGCGGCTTCAGCGCGTCGACCACGGCGTTGACCACCGCGGCGGGCGAGCCCACCGTGGCGGACTCGCCGACGCCCTTGGCCCCGATGGGGTGGTGCGGGGAGGGCGTGACGGTCTCGCCGAGCTCCCAGGACGGGCATTCGACCGAGGTGGGCAGGAGATAGTCCATGAACGACCCGCCGAGGCAGTTGCCGTCCTCGTCGAAGGCGATCACCTGCATCAGCGCCATGCCGAGGCCGTCGGCGAGTCCGCCGTGCACCTGGCCCTCGACGATCATGGGGTTGATCCGGTTGCCGCAGTCGTCAACGGCGATGAACCGGCGGACCTTCACCTGGCCGGTGTCCGCGTCCACGTCGGCGACGCAGATGTACGCGCCGAAGGGGAAGGTGAGGTTCGGCGGGTTGTAGACGCAGGTCGCGTCCAACTGGCCCTCGACACCCTCGGGCAACTCCAGGTTGGAGTGCGCCGCGAGCGCGATCTCGGCCATGGTCCTTCCCTGGTCGGGGTCTCCTGTCACGAACCAGCGGCCCTTCTCCCATTCCAGGTCGTCCGGGTTCACTTCGAGCATCGCCGAAGCGACGATCCTCGCGCGCTCGCGCACCTTGCGGGCGACCATCGCCGCCGCCGCTCCGGACACCGGTGTCGAGCGGGAGCCATAGGTGCCGAGCCCGAACGGTGTCTGGTCCGTGTCGCCGTGCACCACGTCGACGTCCTCGGGCGGGATGCCCAGTTCCTCGGCGACGATCTGCGCGAAGGTCGTCTCGTGGCCCTGGCCCTGGGACTGAACGGAGATCCGCAGCACCGCCTTGCCGGTCGGGTGAACGCGCAGTTCGGCACCGTCGGCCATGCCCAGCCCGAGAATGTCCATGTGCTTGCGCGGGCCGGCACCGACGGCCTCGGTGAAGAAGCTGACCCCGACTCCCATCAGCTCGCCGCGCCCGCGCCTCTCGGCCTGCTCCCTGCGCAGGTCCTCGTAGTGCGCGATGTCCATCGCCAGCCGCAGGGCCCTCGGGTAGTCGCCGGAGTCGTACTCCCACCCCGTCTGCGTCGTGTACGGGAACTGCCCGGGCCGCAGCAGGTTGCGCATCCGCAGCTCGGCCGGGTCCGTCCCGAGCTTGTCCGCGAGCACGTCGACCATCCGCTCAACCAGGTACACGGCCTCGGTGACGCGGAACGAGCACGCGTAGGCGACACCGCCGGGCGCCTTGTTGGTGTAGACGCCCGTCACGGTGCAGTGCGCGGCGACCAGGTCGTACGAGCCGGTGAAGACGCCGAAGAAGCCGGCGGGGAAGTTGGACGGCTGCGCGGTTGCGTTGAAGGCTCCGTGGTCGGCGATCACATGGACCCGAAGGGCCTGGATCTTCCCGTCCTTCGTCGCCGCGATCTCCCCGTGCATGTGGTAGTCGCGGGCGAAGGAGGTACTCATCAGGTTCTCCGAGCGGTCCTCCACCCACTTGACCGGCTTGCCGGTGACGATCGAACCGACGATCGCGCACACGTAACCGGGGTAGATGCCGACCTTGTTGCCGAAGCCGCCCCCGATGTCCGGGGAGATGATCCGGATCTTGTGCTCCGGGATGCCGGCCACCATGGCGTAGAGCGTGCGGTGTGCGTGCGGGGCCTGGGTGGTGGACCACACCGTCAGCTTTCCGGTGATGGCGTCCATGTCCGCCACGGTGCCGCAGGTCTCCAGCGGCGCCGGGTGCACCCGCGGGTACAGCATGTCCTGCTCCACCACGACGTCGGCGGCTGCAAAGACCTCGTCGGTGCGCTCCTTGTCGCCCGCGGACCACTCGAAAATGTGGTTGTCGGTCTGCTGGTCCTTGTCGTCGCGGATCACCGGTGCGTCCGGGTCGAGCGCCCGGCGGGCGTCGACGAGCGGCGGCAGCGGTTCGTATTCCACGTCGATCAGTTCGAGGGCGTCCCGGGCGGCGTAATGGTCCTCGGCGACGACGAAGGCGACCTCCTGCCCCTGGAAGCGCACCTTGTCGGTGGCGAGCACCGCCTGAGTGTCGTACGAGAGCGTGGGCATCCAGGCCAGCCCGAGACCGGCCAGGGTCTCCCCGGTGATCACGGCCTTGACCCTCGGGTGCGCCTCGGCGGCACTGGTGTCGACGGACACGATCCGGGCGTGCGCCAGCGGGCTGCGCAGGACCGCGCCGTGCAGCATCCCGGGCAGCCGGACGTCGTCGACGTACGTCCCGTGGCCGCGCACGAATCGCGCGTCTTCCTTGCGGGGCATCCGTCCGTGGCCGACCGGCCGTTCCTCGGTGGTGGTCATGCCCGCACCTCCTCGCGGCCGGGCGCCGGCTCGGTGTCCGCGTCGGCGGTCTGCCCCCCGCTGCCGTGCTCGGCGGCCCAGCGGATGGAGCGCACGATGTTCTCGTAACCGGTGCAGCGGCACACTTGTCCGGAGATGGCCTTGCGGATGTCCTCCTCGGACGGATCCGCGTTGTGGTCGAGCAGCCAGCGGGCGGTCATCATCATCCCCGGCGTGCAGAAGCCGCACTGCAGCCCGTGGCAGGCGACGAATCCCTGCTGCACCGGGTCGAGTTCGGCCCCGTGCGCCAAATCCTCGACGGTTCGCACCTCATGGCCGTCGGCCATCACAGCGAGCACGGTGCAGGACTTCACCGGCGTCCCGTCCAACCAGACGGCGCACACACCGCAGTTGGAGGTGTCGCAGCCCCAGTGGGTGCCGGTGAGCCCGAGTTCGTCGCGCAGGAAGTGCACCAGCAGCAGCCTGGGCTCCACGTCCCTGGTGTGCTGCTCGCCGTTCACGGTCACGGTGATCCGCATGTCACGCCTCCTGCCCCTGGGCGCGGGCGGCGGCGGTGCGCAGCGCCCGCGCTGTGAGCTCCCCGGCCAGATGCCGCTTGTAGTCGACCGGGCCGCGCTGGTCGGCCGTCGGCCTGCACTCCTGCGAGGCGATCCGCCCCGCCTCGGCGAAGCCCTCGTCGTCCGGCCGCCCGCCGCGCAGGAAGTCCTCCGCCCGCTCGGCCACGAACCGTGGGGCACCCACTGCGGTCAGCCCGATCCCGGCCTCGGTGATGACCCCGTCGGAGATCTCCAGCACCGCTCCTGCGGCGACGACCGCCCAGTCGCCGACCCGGCGCTCGACCTTGCGGTAGGCGCTGGCGTGCGAACGGATGGGCACGCGGATTTCCACCAGAAGCTCCGCTTCTTCCAGGGCGGTCTCGTACGGCCCGAGGAAGAAATCCCTGATCCCGATGGTGCGCCTGCCGCCGGGGCCTTGGGCGACAAGGGTCGCCCGCAATGCCGAGAACGCCGCGGACAGGTCCTCCGACGGATCGGCCTGGCACAGCGACCCGCCGACGGTGCCGCGGTTGCGTACGAGCGGATCGGCGATGACCCGTTCCGCGTCCCGCAGGATGGGAAAGTGCTCGCCGACGACCGGCGAGGCGAGCAGCTCTGCGTGGCGGACCATCGCTCCGACGGACAGTTCGTGCCCGTCCACCCGGATCAACGCCAGCTCGTCGAGGCCGTTGATGTCGATCAGGGCTTCGGGCTGGGCCAGCCGCAGCTTCATCATCGGCAGCAGGCTGTGACCGCCCGCCACCACCCGTGCCTCGGGGCCGTACCGGGTGAGCAGCTCGATCGCCTGCTCGAGGCTGGTGGCCCGCTCGTACTGGAAAGCAGCCGGAACCTGCATCGGGCCCTCCTGGAACGATGTGCCCGTCGTCCAGTGATGCTGCGCTCTTCCGCACCGGCCATGCAATGGGTCGATAAGTATTCACTTATCCCCCCGAACGAGGGAAAATCGGACAGTGACCGTCACACAGCTCAGTACCTTCGTGCTGGTTGCCCGGCTCGGTTCGGTGGGCGCCGCGGCGCGGACCCTGGGCGTGAGCGAGTCTGCGGTGTCACAGGCCCTCACCGCACTGCGCACGCACTTCGGCGATCCGCTCATCCGGCGCACCGGCGGCGGCGGGATGCGTCTGACCCCCGCCGGTGCGCGGCTGCTGCCGGTCGCGTCGCGGATGGTCGCGCTGAGCGCAGATGCCGAGGCGGCGGTGCGGGCAGCGCGGGGTGCACCCGACGAGCTGCGGGTCGTCGCCACGAGCACCCTGGCCGAGTTCGTGCTCCCGTCGCTCGTGGAGGCCTTCGCCAGCAGGTCGGGGCGCAGGACCGAGACCTCGTTCGGGGTCGCCGCCGGCCACGAGATACGTGTGCTGGTGGAGAACCGGCTGGCCGACGTCGCGCTCGGGCCGCATCTCGGCGCCGCCCGCAGAGGCGAACTGGTCAGCGAGCCGCTGTTCCGCACCCAGCTGGTCGTGGTGACCGGTGCCAGGTCGCCGCAGCCACCCGGTCCGCCGCCGCAGTGGTCCTGGCTGGTCGATTCCTCCGGAACCGATCCGGACGGGGACTCCGGGCGGCTGCTGCGCAGGCTCGGTGTGGCCGAGGGGCACGTGTGGGTTTTCCCCAACCAGACCGCGACCTGGGCGGCCGCCGCAGAGGGCGCGGGGGTGGCACCGGCGTTGGCCCATCTGGTGTCGCCCCGCATCCGGCGTGACGAGCTGCGCATCCTGGAGACCCCGGCCACGCCGTCGGACGCCACATGGCACGCCACCGTCCTGCCGCCCGAGCACCGTTCCCCGGCCAGCGACGCGTTCCTGCACTTCCTGCACACCCCCGCAGCGACCCGCATCATGCGCGCGCCCGGCGCGGGCGTCCCGCCCTCCCAGTTCCGGCCGCCGGTCCACGTCACGCTCTGGGGAGGGTGAGAGTGCAGGCTTCCCCCACCGCAGCGACACCATCGACGGATGCCTCACCGGGACGGGACTCATCCTGACGACCTCGCCTGCGGACTCAGTAGCACCGCCTCCCCGACGTCCCCAGGGCACGACTGAAGCCGGTCGCCGCAAGAGAGAGTCCCGCACAGACGAGGACCACCAGCGCCTGGTCGAGGAACACGGTTCCGAGCGCCTCGTACGGGATGGTCCGCCTGGGCGGGACGGCCCGGATCGGCGGTCGTCCCGGGTCCCGGTGCCCGGGACGAGCCGCTGAAGGCTCCGTCCTCCCCGCTCCCCTGGCGGAGGGGTGGGCTGCCCCGCTGGACGAACTACCGTGTGCGTCTTGGCCGGTTCCTCCGGATCACGTTGGCGGGGGTCGTTGTGCTGCTCCTGGCCGTGGTGGCCGGCGTCATCGCCCGGTATCGCCGGAGCGTGCGATGCGTCCTGCCACGGCGTCGTGGGGCCGGTGTCGGCCAGGCCGGGACCGTTGCCGGCGCAGGGCATCGAGCCGGGCCGTCCATCGGTGGGGGCGCTGCGGCAGGTTGGGCCTCTCCCCGTGAACGTGTCGTCGGCCAGGTGCAGGTCGCGCGTTTGTGCGGGACAGGCTTTAGCATGTCGCCCGTTGGGTGACGGGCGGTCGTGCGTCACGCGGGGTCGTGACTCGTGTGCGGTCGTGGCTCGTGTGCGATGTTGCTGCCCGTCGGGCTGTGTGTCCTGGCAGCTGTGTCTACGGGGGAGAGCTTCGATGTTCGGAATCATCAGGCCATGCCGTCATCGCTTGGGCGAGGGCATGCGTACCGAGTGGATGGCGCATCTGTGCGGGCTGTGTCTGGCGCTGCGCGGGGAGTACGGGCAGTTCGCGCGGGTGGCCACCAACTACGACGGCCTGATCGTCTCGGTGCTGACCGAGGCGCAGTCGGAGCGTACCGGCGACTGGCGGCGAGGCGCCGGTCCGTGTCCGCTGCGCGGGATGCGATCGGCGGACGTGGCGCAGGGCGAGGGGGCCCGGCTGGCGGCGACGGTGTCGCTGGTGCTGGCCGCGGCGAAAGTACGTGACCATGTGGCCGACGGCGACGGCCTGTTGGGCCGCCGCCCGGTGACGCTGGCGGCGCGCCGGATCGCCCACGGCTGGGACCGTGCGGGTGCCGCGGGCGGTGAACGGCTCGGCTTCGACACCGCGGTGCTGCTCGGCGCGGTCGAACGGCAGTCGGAGATCGAACGGCTGACCGGCCCCGGCGACTCGCTTCTGACGGTCACGGAACCTACGGAGACGGCAACCGCCGCCGCTTTCGCGCACACCGCGGTGCTCGCCGGCCGCCCGGGAAACGCCGACCTGCTGGCGGAGGCCGGCCGTCTGTTCGGTCGGCTGGCGCATCTGCTCGACGCGGTGGAGGATCTGGACGCGGACGAGGCGGCCGGTGCGTGGAACCCGGTCACCGTGACCGGCGCCGACCGCACCGAGGTGCGTCGGCTCTGCGACGACGCAGTCCATGGGATCCGACTCGCCTTGTCCGAGGTCGAGTTCGTCGACGGGCGGTTGGCACGGGCGCTGCTGGGCGGTGAGTTGGAGCGTGCTGTCGACCGCGTCTTCGACCCCCGGCATCGTCACCACCAGCACCGCCAAAAGGCACGGGGCCCGCGCATGCTGCCCTGGCTGGGACGCCGTACGGCGACGGAAACGCTTTCGGGGACCGGCGCGGGCACGGACGGCGGCGTCGGGGTGCTCACGGGCGCGGTCCCGGAGGGCGCCTCGATGGCCTCGGGCCGGCCCTCGGATGGGCAGTGTCGGCGGTGTGGCCAGTGGCGCCGGTTGTGCCGCGATTGCAGGTTGTGCTTCAACTGCTGCTCCTGCAATGAGGACGCCGGCCAGGATGACGGAGAGCCCTGGCAGTTCGGCGACGGCAACCGCAGCGGCGGCTCTCGCCAGGACGGTTCCGGCCGGGAGGGTTCCGGCCGGGACGGTTCCGGGGGTGACGGCTGGTTCGGCGGACCGAGCGGCGGCAACTCGGGCGGCGGTTCGGGTGGGGGTGGTCGGGGGTCGGGTGGTTCCGGTGGTGACTCGGGTGACGGCTGCTGCGGTGGCGGGGGCTGCTGCAACCCGTGCAAGTGCTGCTGCGACTGCTGCGACTGAACGACGGACGAGCCGGGCGGGCCCCCGGCCTGCGGAGGGGAACCGGGTGCGGGGACCTTGCACCGAGGTTGTCACCGGAGGCCGGGCATCCGGCGAGGTGGCACGGGAAACACAACGGGAGGCGTCTCTCTGGCGCCCTCGCACGCGCCGCGACGTGGGCTGTCCAGCCCATGCACGGCCCTGTGGCGTAGCAGAAGCCGAGGTTCATCGGCCAAGGCCGGCACAAGCGCAGCCTGGTCAGCAGGTGAAGTGACGAGAGGGACAGCGGCGTTGTATCGCGTTGCGTGCCTGCGTATCCACCGAAGCCACGGACTGCGGAGACCCGTGGCGGTTCTGTCCCGCCTCCTTGGGAAAGGAGATGGAGCCTGGGCTCCGGGAGGGACTCACGCACGACATGACGGCGATCGTTTCGGAGGGAGGCGTGTCGGCGGCTGAAGCCGCTCTGGACTTCGGCGGGGCGCGGCGCGTTCCGCCGGGCCGATGACCCCGTGTGCGTGGGCTGAACGGCACCATGTGCGGGGCCCATTGAGGTCGCCCGCGCTCAGGGAGCAACCGTGCGGCCACGCCCAGAGGCATCATGACGACAGGCGCTGCGGCAGGTGCCGGCCGTCGTGGCCCGCGACCGTCGGACTGATCCTTCGAGGGGCGTCGAAAGGAGCTCCATGTCCCGTCCCGCCCGAGCGAACGACTTGTGGTGGCGCCGCGCCTGGTGCCCAGCGCGCCGGGGATCGCCGTACTGGCCGGTTACCGGCGCTCTTGGCTGCGCGGCGACCTGCCCGATGCCCAGCTGGTCACGACGGCCCTCGCCGGTGCGGCGCTCGTCCTTCTCTTCACCACGCCGCGCTTCCTGCAGGCCGTTCCCGGTCCACTGCTGGTGGTCGTGCTCGCCACCGCCGCGGTGACGGCGTTCGGTCTGGACGAGGACGGTGTCGCCGTGATCGGCGAGGTCCTCGCAGGGCTGCCCCGCCCCGGGCTACCGGACCTTGGCGAACTGCCCCTCCTGCTGCTGCCGGCGCTGGGCCTTCTCCTTGTCGGCTACACCGATGTGATCCTCACAGCACGTGCCTTCACCGCCCGTGAGGACCGCTGCTCGATGCCGACCAGGAGCTGCTGGCAATGGGCGCGGCGAACCTCGGCGCGGGCACCTTGCAAGGCTTCCCGGTGAGCAGCAGCGCCAGCCGTACCGCGCTCGCCGCATCGGCGGGCGCCCGCAGCCAGGTGTACTCGCTCAGTGCGGGGGTGGCCGTCCTGGCCGTACCTACAAGTACTCGGGCGGAGTTCCGGGCCGACGCGGTGGCGTTGGCCCGTTCGCCGGGCCGGGCCGTCTCACGCGTTGCCGCCGAGCTCGGCGTGAACCACGAGACCCTGCGGCAGTAGATCAAGACTGCCTAGAGCGACCCGAGGTGGTGGCGGAGTCGGCGAGGGACGCGGAGATCACGGCCTTGCGCAAAGTGGTCCGTGAGCTGGAGATGGAACGCGACAGCCTGCGCCAGGCTCGGCGGCCTGACGGCTCCTGTCACGTGTCGCGCCGCGCAAAGGAGAAGCGTTTTGCGCTCCCGGGGGCGCACAGCCGTCCCGGCCGCAGGTCTCCGCCTACGTGAGGGGTTACGTGTTTTCACGGATGCCGGGGAGACACGCAGCGAAGAAGATCGTTCACGAGCCGCGCATCGGCGCCGGCTGGACGCTCTAGGGCGCCTTCTCTTTTGAGTCGGAACCGGTTCAGCCGACCGCCGCGTCACCGGCCGACGAGCAGCACCGAGCGGTACAGGGAAGGCAACGCGTGAACCGTCAGCAAATCGAATTCCATGCCTCATGTGGGCACTTGATCCCGGCCCCGGCCGACCGTGCCGGGCAGAACGTCCGTGGCCCCCGCTGCCACCGGGTGGTCCCGGCTCCGGCTGCCGATGTTCCGTACGCCTCGCCCGCGCTCACGCCCGGCCCTGTTCCCGAGCCGACCACATCGGTGGAGACGGCCGCCCTGACCGCCCTCCACGTGACCGCCCCTGTCGCCCGAATCTCGTGAGGAAGGGTTCTCGTGCTGGATGTCAAGCGGAAGATTCATCCTCTCCTGAGCGAACACCGAGCCACCATCGACCGGCAGCGCTGGACGTTCGTGCCGGCTGCCGAGACCCGGGAGATCCTGGCCGGCCTCGCTGTCTCTCAGGCGGCCATGGATGAGATTGGCGTGCTCAGTGACCTGCTCCGCTCCGACCCGACCCTGCCGTTCCGGGCAGCGAGCAATGGGCGATTCTGCACCGACTTTGGTACGCGTCAGGCGTATCGGACCGAGGACCAACTGTTCGTGCTCACAGCAGAGGAGGACTTCCACAGGTTCGACTCGGGGCAATTGCGGGTCTTTGACCCGCTCGAGGCGCGGCTTTGCGCCAACGCCGCATTCCAGGGCCTACTGACGATCAACGCGTTCATACTCGCGACGCTGAAGCCCCGGCACCGGCCGCTGCTCGACTACACGTCCGACCAATGGATCACTACCGTCTTCGACCTCCGCACCATCACCACCCCGGAGCTGATCGGCGAGCCCGCGCTGGAGGGTGTGCACAGCGATGGTGTCGATCTGTCGATGACGACCTTCCTCAGCCGCAACAACATGCGTCGGGACTCCGGGATCACCGACGTGCACGAGATGGCTCAGGTCAACGGGGTGCGTTGGGACGAGATCGACCCCCAATACCGAGTTGGGACGGCGCAACATTGGGAGACGCTCGACATCCTCATTGTCGTCGACCACGAGAAGAAGCACTCTGTCTCGCCGCTCTGGGCCGAGGACCCGACGCAGCGAGCGACCCGTGACGTGCTGACCTTCTTCAGCCGCAAACCCACCGTTGAGGGCCATGTGTCCTACGACCACGACTCACGCCTTCCGCACGAGAGCCTCCCGTGCCAGGTGGACGTCTCGATCGTGCGTGACCCGTGGTGCACATGAACCAGTGCTGCGACCTCGCCCTGTTCCGCTGCGCCCACTACGCAATCGACGGCATCGGGACGGCCCTGCGAGATCTGGCCGCGGGCACTGTGCCGACGATCCGGGTCCCGGGGTTCGTGTCGGCCGCTGATGCCGAGCGACTGACCACCTCGTTCTTGCGGTGTCCCGAAGTCGAGGAGAGGCAAGACGGGGTATGGGGCAAGTCCGGTGCCTATCTGCTCAAGATGGCTGGTGACTCGGTCGAGCGGCTCAATGACGAGGTCAGCGCCGCGCCGCTGACCAGCCCCACGGCCCGCAACCGACCCGCCGTGCGGCACGGGTCGCCGGTGACGACCGCCCGGATGTCGGCGGGGTTGCCTGGCACCGGTCTGCTGGATGCCCACGACGACATCGGCCAGCTCCGCGACCCTCAGCAGCTGGGCTTTGAGCCTCATCAGGTTGCCGACAACGGAGTTCTCGCTGTCAACCTCCACACGTCGAGTCCTGCCGAAGGCGGAAGGCTCCGGTTGTGGAATGCCATGTCGGACACCGCGACTCGGGAGCCACTGGGCATCGCCCACTCCGGCTACCCGTACCCGGGAAGCTGCCTCCAGGGCCACGACTTCATCGACATCCAGCCGCGGGCCGGTGATCTGGTCCTGATCAACGGAGCCATTCCGCACACAATGACGCTGTATCAGGCTGCTGAGCCAAGAGTGGCCATCAACTACTTCTTCGGCAGGCTCGGCGAAAGCGTCATCCGATGGGTGTAGTCGGCCACCGGGCTTTGGCTGCCGGGTTCGACGAGGTTCGGGCCTTGCTCAAGTGGAGCGAGGCGTCGGACACCACGGTGATCGCCGCCGGAGTCGGGGAGATGGACTTCGGCATCGCACCTGAGATCCGCTCCGCGCTGCACGAGACCGTCACCCGGAGCCGAGTCGGGTATCCGGCGCCAGAGGCCGCCAGGGAGTGCTTCGACGCATTCGCCGAGTGGGCTGCAGTGCACTACGGCTGGCGCCCGGCACCGGAGACTCTTCGAGCAGCACCGGGCGTGCTGCCTGGATACTGGTCCGTGTTGCGCTACTGCGTGCCGAAGGAATGGCCCGTGGTGGTGTCGACCCCTGGCTACGGACCGCTTGAGCAGATCCCCCGCCGACTCGGCCGCCGGGTGCTGCACATCCCGATGGAGATCAAGGACGGCGCGTGGATCCGCCGGGTAGACGCGCTGGAACGGGCGATGGACGGTGGACCAGCGCTCGTCGTCCTGTGCAACCCGGATAATCCGACCGGCTCAGTCGCCTCCGCGCAGGAACTCTCCCACCTCTCCGAGGTGGTGGAGGCCGCTGGTGGCTTGGTGTTCTCCGACGAGATCCAGGCACCTTTGGTGCTCAACGGCGCCCAACACATTCCGTATGCCGCGGTGAGCGCCGAGGCGGCCGCCCACTCGGTCGTCGCCCACTCGGCGACCAAAGCCTGGGGCCTGTCCGGGCTGCCCTGTGCTCACCTGGCCTTCGGCAATGAGGAAGTGGTGGCTGCCTGGGACGCACGAGACCACCGCTGTTCCCCCGCCATCTCCCCGCTTGCCATGGTCGCTGCCACCACGGCCTACCGGGGCGGCGCATACTGGCCGGCCCGGATCACAACCCAGTTGGAGCGAAACCAGCAGCACCTGCAGGCCGCAACAGAGGTTCTGTCGCCACACGCACCTCGGCCGCGGGCCGGTTTCTACTCCTGGCTGGATCTGCGGCCCTGGCTGCCGCCGGACACCGCCGCCACGGCCGCTTCGCTGCTGCGCGACATCGGGGTCGTGGCCTCCGATGGCAGAGAGTTCGACGCGCCGGGCTGGGCCCGGCTCAACTTTGCCGCCGCCGGGTCCGTCGTCACCGCGATGGCCGAACGGCTGCTCGAGATTCCCCAACTGCGCACGTCGAAGGGAACACCGTGAGGATTCCCTCCTTCAAACCGGGGCACGACGGTGCCGTGGCGCTCGTCGAGGACGGCGAGTTCCGCTTCTCCTACGAGAGCGAGAACGACTCGTTCCCGCGGTACGGGGAAATCGCCCCAACCGCTGGTGCCGAGGCCATGGCGCACACCGATGGCATCCCTGACGTCATCTGCATCAGAGGCTGGGCCAAGGGGTTTCATTCTACGGATCGGCAGCTCAGCGCCGGCTATTTCGGCTGGTCCGAAGAGAAGACACAGGTCGGGAAGTCGCGGATCTTCGGGCAGGAGGTCACCACCTTCAGCTCCATCCACGAGCGGTCCCACCTCATGTCGGCTTTCGGCATGGCGCCCTTCGCACCCGACCAGCAGGCCTACGGCCTGGTATGGGAGGGGAACATCGGCAACCTCTATCTCTACCGGCCCGGCGGCGGGGTCGAGCTGCTCCGGTCCGTCATGGCAGAGCCTGGCAACAAGTACCAGTACGTGTTCGCCGCTGGAGACCCGACCACCACCGACGAGCACAGGGAATTCCGTTACTCGAACGCCGACAGGATGATGGCGCTCACCGGGTTCTCAGACCTCCCCATGGACACCCCGGAGCAGCAGAAGCTGATCGCAACGAAGTCCGACTTCCGGGGCAGCCCCTTCTGCAACGTGGGCGTGGAATGTCAGGAGTTCAAGGATCTCGCTTGGCGGCACTCCGAGCGGATTTTCCATTCCTTCCTCGACGAGGCCACGGAGGTCTTCACGGCCGGATATCCGTTGCTGATCTCCGGCGGTTGCGGGCTCAACTGCCACTGGAACGCAAAGTGGCGAGACACTGGTTTCTTCGAGTACGTCTTCATCTCTCCTGTGCCGAATAACACCGGCTCCGCTATTGGCACAGCGATTGACGCTGAGCGGCATCTCTTCGGCGAATCCAGGATTTTCTGGAACATCTACAGCGGCCAGGACATCGTGACCGACTGCCCGAAGGAGAGCGCCGAATTCGCGTATGTCAAGGCTGAGATCGGCCCGCGCGCGCTGGGTAACCGGTCGCTGCTCGCCTCGCCGCAGGCGCCCGGGATTCCGGCCGGTGGCGCCGATGCGTCGACTGGAGGACGTGTCGCGGTACTTCGAGTGGTCGGGGCCGAGCCCGTTCATGCTCTTCTTTCAGCGCGTCCGGAAGCCAGAGCTGATCCCCGGGGTGACCCATGTCGACCACAGCTCCCGGGTTCAGACCGTGACGACTGAGGAGAACCGGCGTATCCACGCCCTACTCACGGCGATGGATCGGACGTCCGGTGTCGGCGTGCTCTGCAACACGTCTCTGAACTTCTACTACCGGAACCGATCGAAATGAGTAAAGGACTACCGACGGTGACCACTTCGGACGACACGCTTCCTGACATCCCCGGGCGTCAGTGGGTGGACGGAAGCTGTCACTGCGAGAACGTGTCGTTCTCGATCGCCCTGACGACAAACCTCACCATCTGCATGTGCAACTGCGGGATCTGTTACAAGTCCGGGCACCAGGAACTGATGATGCCTGAGGAATTCTTTGTCCTGCATCGCGGGCAGGAATTCCTGAAGCCCTATCGGTTCGGCACGAAGGTCGCAGACCACACTTTTTGCGTGGTGTGCGGAATCATGCCGTTCTACCGGCCGCGCTCGCACCCGGAGGGTTTCTTCAGCGTGAATGCCCGGTGCCTGGAATCGCTCGACTTCGCGGACAGTATCGAGTACGCGGAGTTCGACGGTAAGAACTGGGAACAGGCCATCGCTGCCGGACAGCACAAGCTCACTGAATAGTCCGGATTAAGGGAACAATGTCATGGAAAAACACATGGGGGATGGCATGAGGGTCGTGAACTCCGGCAGCATGTTCGAGCGCGATTTCGGCTATGCGCGTGCGGTCCGGCTCGGGCCGGTGGTCTGTGTCTCCGGATGCACTGCGGCCGGAATGACTGGCGGGGATATGAAGGACATGGCCACGCAGACAGCCGAGGCCATGCGCCGGGCGGGCGAGGCGATGGAGCAGCTTGGCGCCGGCTGGGCAGATGTTGTACGGACGCGGTTCTTCGTCACGGATATCGACGCGTGGCGGGCCGTGGGTACTGTACACAAGGAACTCCTGGGAGACGCTCGACCGGCGACATCGATTGTCGAAGTCAGCAAATTGGTGCTGCCCGAGTTGATGGTCGAGATCGAAGTCGACGCATATCTGCCGTGACGCTGTGAATCAGCCGATGCCGTGACCGCAACCGGTCACCCGGAATGGGTGACCGGTTGCCGAATCCAGGAATCCGTGACCGTGCCAGGGGGTTGTTGTGCGTGGGTTTGTGCATGCGTGGTTCGAGGAGCAGGCTGCTCGGGGTCCAGACGCTGCCGCGGTCTCGTGCGGTGATGAGCGGGTTTCCTACGCGGAGCTGAACGCACGGGCCAATCGTTTCGCGCGCGAGTTGGTGGGGCGCGGTGTCGGGCCCGAGGTCCGGGTGGTGGTGCTGCTGGAGCAGTCGGTGGACCTGGTGGTCGCGCTGCTGGCGGTGCTGAAGGCGGGTGGGGTGTACGTGCCGGTCGACCCGGGTTATCCCGTGGCACGGATCGACTACGTGTTGAGTGACTGCGGCGCGGCAGTCGTGGTGCGCGAGCAGGGGTTGGGCACCGGAGAAGGCGACGGCTCCGATCTGGGGGACAAGGACCGGCTGTGTGCCCTGTCGGCCCGCAACGCTGCGTACGTCATCTACACCTCGGGCTCGACCGGTCGTCCGAAGGGCGTGGTTGTCGAGCATGAGGCGTTTGCCGCGTATGTTGCCCGCACTCGTACCGTCTATCCCGGCCTGGACGCGGACAGCCTCGCCCACCTCTCCCAGGCCTTCGACTTCTCCGCTCCCGGCCTGTACGGGCCGTTGGTCTCCGGAGGACATGTGCGGCTCGGTGATCTCGCCTCGGCGGCCGGCGCACGGCCGGCTGTGCTCACCTGCACCCCCAGCCATCTCGCCCTGCTCAAGCACCTCGGGGACCCGGTCGCGCCGACCGACCTCCTGCTCATTGCTGGCGAGGCCCTCGAGGGTGCCGCCCTGCGCGACTGGCGTCGGCGCTACCCGGACGTGACGGTGATCAACAGCTACGGGCCCACCGAGGCCATTGTCACCTGCTCGGAATACCTGCTGCCGACCGGCGATGTGCCGGACGGCGCGGTGCCGATCGGCGACCCCTATGAGGGCGTCACCCACTTCGTGCTCGACGAGCGCCTGCAGCCGGTGGCCAACGGTGAGACGGGCGAACTGTACGTGGGAGGCGTCCAACTCGCGCGTGGCTACGGCGGGCGCCCCGGGCTGACCGCGGAACGCTTTGTGGCCTGCCCGTTCGCCCCTGGAGAGCGGATGTACCGGACCGGGGACCTGGTTCGGTACCGCGAGGACGGCCAATTGTGCTTCGTCCGTCGTGCCGACAACCAGGTGAAGGTAAGGGGCTTCCGCATCGAGCTCGGCGAGGTCGAGGCTGCACTGCTTGAGACCCCCGGGGTGGCCGGCGCGGGAGCGGCTGTCCACCGGGCCGGTCCTGGAGATGACCGACTGGTCGGATATGTCGTGCCTGCCCCCGGCGTCTGGCTGGACGGTGCAGAGGTGCGCGCCCATGTGGGCCGCCTCCTGGCCGCTCACATGGTGCCGATCCGCGTCGAGGTCCTCGACATCTTGCCGCTTACCGCTCACGGCAAGCTGGACCGGGCTGCCCTGCCTACGCCGGACTTCGCTGCGGCCGCATCCCGGGAACACCGCGAGGCGGGCTCCGCGGACGAAGCGTTGCTTTGCGAGCTCTACGCCGAGGTTCTCGGTCTGGACAGCGTTGGCCCCGACGACGGCTTCTTCGACCTCGGTGGGCACTCCCTGCTGGCGCTGCGGCTTGCGGCCCGCGTCAAGTCGCTGAAGGGCGTGCTGCTCACCGTCCAGGACATTTACGAGGCGCGTACCCCTGCTGGTTTGGCGGTGGTGGTGGGGGGTCGTGGGGTGGTGTCGGGTGGTGGTTTGGTGCGGCGTGTGCGGCCTGGGGTGGTGCCGTTGTCGTTCGCGCAACTGCGGTTGTGGTTTGTGGCGGGTTTGGGGGGTGGTTCTGCGGCTTACAACGTGCCGTTGGTGGTGCGGTTGGTGGGGGATGTGGATGTGGTTGCGTTGGTAGGTGCGGTGGGGGATGTGGTGGAGCGGCATGAGGTGTTGCGGACGGTGTTGGTGGAGGTGGATGGGGTTCCCCAGCAGGTAGTCCGGGGTGTTGGTGAAGTGGGTTCGTTGGTGTGTGTGGAGCAGGTTGATGCGGACGGTGCAGAGGGGCGTGTGCGGGAGGTATGCGGTTTCGAGTTTGATCTGTCGGCTGATGTTCCGGTGCGTGTGTGGCTGCTGGAGGTGGGTGAAGGCGGGGGCGAGTGGGTGTTGGTGATGGTGGTGCATCACGTGGCTTGTGACGGTTGGTCGATGGGGCCGTTGATGCGGGATGTGGAGGTGGCTTACAGAGCGCGTTTGGGGGGTGGTGCTCCCGGGTGGGGTGAGTTGCCGGTGCAGTACGCGGATTTTGCTTTGTGGCAGCGGGAGTTTTTGGGTTCGGGGGACGTGGTCGAGCGCCAGTTGGCTTTTTGGGAGGGGGTGTTGAGTGGTCTGCCTGAGGAGTTGGGGCTGCCGTTTGACCGAGTGAGGCCGGCGGTTTCGTCTTTTCGGGGTGGGGTTGTTGGGTTTGTGGTGGGTGAGAGTGTTCATGGTGGGTTGGTGGAATTGGGGCGTGGGTTGGGTGCGACGCCGTTCATGGTGTATCAGGCGGTTTTGGCGGTGTTGTTGGGGAAGTTGGGTGGTGGGGTTGACATCCCGATCGGGACGCCGGTGGCGGGTCGTTCGGATGAGGCGTTGGATGATTTGGTGGGATTTTTCGTCAATACAGTGGTGACGCGGGCGGATTTGTCGGGGGATCCGTCATTCGTGGAGGTGGTGGAGCGGGTCCGGGATTGGGATGTCGCCGCGTGGGCGCATCAGGACGTGCCGTTCGAGCAGGTAGTCGAACGACTGAACCCCCACCGCACCCTCTCCCGGAATCCGCTTTTCCAAGTCTCCATGACCGTGCAATCTCTTGAGGTGCTCATAGACCTCCCGGGAGTCGAGTGCACCAGCCGCAGCATCGCCCCCCGCGGCGTTTCCCGCTTCGACCTCCACGTCAATTTCGACCCGCAGTTCACCCCGGACGGCGCCCCGGCCGGGGTCCCTGGCGAAATCGAGTACAACGCGGACGTCTTCGACGAGGAGACCGCCGAACGGATCGCCCGCCGACTGGAAACCCTCCTCACCGAGTTGGCGAACGACCCGAGTCTGCGGCTCTCACAGCTACGGCTGTTGACCGACGCCGAGCAGGCCCTCGTGTTGCCGCCACGGGACCTGCCCCACCCGGCCGGCACCCTGCCTGCATACCTCGAGACCCTGGCGGCGGAGCAGCCGTTGGACGTGGCAGTCGAGGAGGGCGACACCTTGATCACTTTCGCCGACCTGAACGCCGCCGCCAACCGGCTTGCCCGATATCTCGTCGCGCAGGGCGTGGGCGCCGAGGAGCTTGTCGCGCTCGAACTGCCGCGCGGCATCGACTATGTCACCGCGCTGTGGGCCGTACTCAAGGCCGGCGCCGCTTTTCTGCCGTTGGACCCGCAGAATCCGCCCCAGCGCCGGGCTGCGATGTGCGAGGACGTACGGCCTTCTCTCATCCTCGACAGGATCCCCGGCCCGGACACCCTTGCCCGACACGGCGTGGACAACCTCACGAACGTCGATCGCATCCGCCCACTGCGGCCCGAGCACCTCTGCTACGCCCTCTTCACATCGGGATCTACCGGCCGCCCCAAGGCTGTGCAGATGGAGCACCGGGCGCTGGTGAACCTCGTTCGGTGGTGGCGTGCGCAGCAGAGCCCGGAGCGGGTGATGCAGTTTTCCGCCAGTGGGTTCGATGTCTCCGTCATGGAGATCCTGCTGGTCACCTGTGGCGGCGGCACGCTGCTTGTGCCGGACGAGGCGCTGCGCAAGGACCCGGACGCCCTGGTCGCTTGGATGGCACGGCGGCAGGTGTCATACGCCTTGGTCACCAATCTCGTACTGAACGCGATCGCCCGATCCGCTCTCCGGGCCGACGACAACCTGCAGGCGCTGCGCCGGGTGGCGCAGGCAGGCGAGCGGATGGTTCTCTCTGCTGACCTGCGGTGGCTTGCCGGGCGTGACGGCGGGTTGGTCGTCGAGAACTACTACGGGCCGACCGAGACCCATATGGCCACCGGTTACACCCTGCCCGCGCGTCCCGAAGCGTGGATCCCGGAGACGCCCGTGGGTCGGCCGATCCCTGGGGTGACCGCCTATGTGCTCGACGACTGGCTGCAGCCCGTTGCGCCCGGCGTGGTGGGCGAACTGTATGTGGGAGGCGCGCAGGTTGCCCGCGGCTATCTCGGGCGGCCCGGGCTGACGGCGGAGCGGTTCGTGGCGTGCCCGTTCGCGTCCGGGGAGCGGATGTACCGGACCGGAGATCTGGTCAAGTTCCGGGCCGATGGGGAACTGCTCTTTGTCGGGCGGGCCGACGCCCAGGTGAAGGTGCGTGGCTTCCGGATTGAACTGGGCGAGATCGAGGCGGCATTGCTGACGCATGAAGGTATCGCAGACGCCGCCTGCCTGGTCCACGAGCAGCGCGGTGGGCGCTCCACGCTGGTCGCGTATGTCGTTCCGCGGCATGCGGCACCCGATGAGAAGGCGGTGCGCGCGCATCTCACCGAACTGCTGCCCGCCTATATGATTCCCAACATCTTGCTCATGGTGGGGGAACTGCCTCTCACAGTGAACGGAAAACTGGACCGCGCGGCGCTGCCGACCCCTGAAATCCCCGTTGGCCGTGCGCCGGAGACCGAACATGAGAGGGTCGTTCTCGAGGTGTTTCGGGATGTTCTTGAAGCCCCGAACTGCACAGTCGAGGATGACTTCTTCGCCATGGGCGGACACTCTCTCAACGCGGTACGGACTGCCGCCCGGATCCGGCAGCGGACCGGTGTGGACATCACCGTCCAGGACATTTACGAGGCGCGTACCCCTGCTGGTTTGGCGGTGGTGGTGGGGGGTCGTGGGGTGGTGTCGGGTGGTGGTTTGGTGCGGCGTGTGCGGCCTGGGGTGGTGCCGTTGTCGTTCGCGCAACTGCGGTTGTGGTTTGTGGCGGGTTTGGGGGGTGGTTCTGCGGCTTACAACGTGCCGTTGGTGGTGCGGTTGGTGGGGGATGTGGATGTGGATGCGTTGGTAGGTGCGGTGGGGGATGTGGTGGAGCGGCATGAGGTGTTGCGGACGGTGTTGGTGGAGGTGGATGGGGTTCCCCAGCAGGTAGTCCGGGGTGTTGGTGAAGTGGGTTCGTTGGTGTGTGTGGAGCAGGTTGATGCGGACGGTGCAGAGGGGCGTGTGCGGGAGGTATGCGGTTTCGAGTTTGATCTGTCGGCTGATGTTCCGGTGCGTGTGTGGCTGCTGGAGGTGGGTGAAGGCGGGGGCGAGTGGGTGTTGGTGATGGTGGTGCATCACGTGGCTTGTGACGGTTGGTCGATGGGGCCGTTGATGCGGGATGTGGAGGTGGCTTACAGAGCGCGTTTGGGGGGTGGTGCTCCCGGGTGGGGTGAGTTGCCGGTGCAGTACGCGGATTTTGCTTTGTGGCAGCGGGAGTTTTTGGGTTCGGGGGACGTGGTCGAGCGCCAGTTGGCTTTTTGGGAGGGGGTGTTGAGTGGTCTGCCTGAGGAGTTGGGGCTGCCGTTTGACCGAGTGAGGCCGGCGGTTTCGTCTTTTCGGGGTGGGGTTGTTGGGTTTGTGGTGGGTGAGAGTGTTCATGGTGGGTTGGTGGAATTGGGGCGTGGGTTGGGTGCGACGCCGTTCATGGTGTATCAGGCGGTTTTGGCGGTGTTGTTGGGGAAGTTGGGTGGTGGGGTTGACATCCCGATCGGGACGCCGGTGGCGGGTCGTTCGGATGAGGCGTTGGATGATTTGGTGGGATTTTTCGTCAATACAGTGGTGACGCGGGCGGATTTGTCGGGGGATCCGTCATTCGTGGAGGTGGTGGAGCGGGTCCGGGATTGGGATGTCGCCGCGTGGGCGCATCAGGACGTGCCGTTCGAGCAGGTAGTCGAACGACTGAACCCCCACCGCACCCTCTCCCGGCACTCTCTCTTCCAAGTGCTGCTCTCGATGAACAGCACCGACGCCCAACCGCTGCAGCTCGACAGCGTGGACGTGACCCCGCTACCCGCACCCATCACCGGGGCCAAGTTCGACCTCACCTTCACGCTTGATGAGAACCGCCCCGGTACCCTCTCGGGCGGTGCCACCGGCACCATCGAATACGCCCGTGACCTGTTCGACGAAGCCACCGTCGAAGCGATCGCCCAACGTTTCGTCACTCTGCTTGGTCTCCTCGCCTCCGAGCCCACCCGACGGCTCTCCGGAATATCTCTCCTCGAGGCCCAGGAGCAGGAGACAACGCCGGCGCCGAGTGAACCCGTCGCCGACGGGTTCGTGCACGAGTGGTTCGAGGTCCAGGCGCAGCGGGCTCCGGACGCGGTCGCAGTGTCGTCGGGGACAGAGTCGCTCTCCTACGCAGAGCTGAACACGCGGGCAAACCGCTTCGCACGCGAGCTGGTGGGGCGCGGTGTCGGGCCCGAGGTACGGGTCGCGATCCTGCTGGAGCCCTCCGTGGACCTGGTGGTCGCTCTCCTCGGAGTTCTCAAGGCGGGCGGCGCCTACGTGCCCGTGGACCCGGGCTATCCGGCGGCACGGGTCGACTTCGTCCTCGGTGACTGCGGAGCGTCCGTCGTGGTGCGTGAGGCGGGCGTGGGCCTGGGTGCCGGCGACGGCTCGGACCTGAGGGACGAGGACCGGCTGGGCATCCTCTCACCTCGTAACGCCGCGTATGTGATCTATACCTCGGGCTCGACCGGCCGTCCGAAGGGTGTTGTCGTGGAACACGCGGCCTTCGCCGCCTACGTCGGCTGGGCCCGCACCGCTTACCCCGGTGCCCCTGGCACCAGTACCTGCCATCTCTCCACTTCTTTCGACGCCAGCATTACCACCCTCTACGCCCAGCTGACCACTGGCGGACAGGTCGTGCTGGCCGCCCTGACAGACAGGGCCGCCGCCCTGCCCGGCTCCACACTGCTCAAATGCACCCCTAGCCATCTGCCGATCCTGCAGTCGCACCCCGCTGCCAGCCCCGAGCAGTGCCTGATCACCGGCGGCGAGGCACTTGAGGGTGCGGCCCTGCGCGACTGGCGTCGCTGGAACCCCGACGTCACCGTGGTGAATGCCTACGGCCCCACCGAAACCGTCGTCAACTGTGGTGAGTACCGACTGCCCCCGGGCGACACCGCTGACGGCCCGGTTCCTATCGGCCGCCCGTTCCCCGGCACCGCGTTCCACGTGCTGGACCAGTGGCTGCGGCCAGTGCCCCCCGGAGTGGTCGGCGAACTGTATGTGTCCGGTGCTCAGCTGGCCCGTGGTTACGGTGGGCGCCCCGGGTTGACGGCGGAACGTTTCGTGGCCTGCCCGTTCACCTTGGGACAGCGCATGTACCGGACCGGTGACCTGGTGAGACGGCGCCGGGACGGTGAGCTGGTGTTCGCCGGCCGGGCCGACGGACAAGTGAAGGTACGGGGCTTCCGTATTGAACCTGGCGAGATCGAGGCTGCGTTGCTGGACGTTCCTGGCGTCGCAGCCGCGGCTGCCCTCGTGCACAGGGTCGGTGCCGGTGACGACCGGTTGGTCGGCTACGCCGTACCTGCCCCAGGCCTGCGGCTGGACCCGGCGCAGATACGGGAACGGGTGGCGCGCCTTGTGCCTGATTACATGGTGCCGGCCCGCGTCGAGGTGCTCGACGCGCTGCCGCTCACCGCCCACGGCAAACTGGACCGGACCGCCCTGCCAGTACCGGACTTCTCCGCTGCCGTGACCGGGTCAGCCCGCGAACCGGCCTCCCGCGACGAGGCGCTCTTGTGCGATCTGTACGCCGAGGTGCTGGGCCTGGACGAGGTTGGCCCAGACGACAGCTTCTTCGAACTTGGTGGCCACTCCCTACTGGTCTTCCGGCTGGCCGCCCGAACTGCTGAGCTCCTGGGCGTCAAACTGACCATCAAGGACCTTTTCGACCAGCCCACTCCGGCTGGACTCGCCAGCGAGCTTGGCGGAGAACGGTCCAGCGACCCATACGCTCCGCTGCTGCGCATACGCGAGGGCGCCGCACCTCCGCTCTTCTGCGTGCACCCTGCGGCCGGCGTGGGCTGGGTCTACTCCGGCTTGTTGCGCACTCTGGTGGAGGACTGCCCGGTCTACGCATTGCAGGCCCCGGGGCTCACTGGCGCGACGCACATGCCCGATACGGCCGACGAGTTGATCGAAGAGTATCTGGCCCGGATTCGCTCTGTTGCACCGAACGGGCCGTACCGACTGCTGGGCTGGTCTCTGGGAGGCGTGATCGCTCACCGGTTGGCCACTTCGCTGCAGGAGCAGGGCCACGAGGTGGAACTGCTCGCCCTCATGGACTGTCTGCCCGGCCACGATGACAGAGACACAGCAGTGGCACGCCGCACAGACATCTGTGCAGCCACCCACACGCACGACACCAGCGCCGGAATCTTCTCCGAAATCATGCAGTCCCTCGGCCGGACCGGAGCCGATACCGACGAGGTGACTGCTTGGTTGGGCGGCGAGGGAGAAAACGTGGCTGAGGTCTACTGCGGACTCAAGAAATTGTTTGCCGAGCCAAAACCGGATGTGTTCCGCGGTGACGTGCTGTTTTTTGGCTCGACCGACGGGGACAACATGAGCAAAATTCACGCATGGCAGCCATACGTCATGGGGTCACTCCATTTCACCGAAACGGCCGTTCCTCACGGCCACATGACCCGTCTTGAGCCGATCTCGCTTATTGCTGTGACGATCAATTCTCGACTGGCCGCCAAGAGTTCGGAGGTTCACGACTGATGCCAACCATTTCCGAAAAGCCGACCGTCCATCATGTGGCGGTCCAGACCAGCGATCTCGACAATGCCATACACTGGTACCGAGAATTCTTCAACGCCACCAGCACCTGGACGCTCGACAGGTTCTCGGAACTCACCCAGGAACGTCTTCCGGGAATTATCCGGCTCACCGAGGTCGAGTTGCATAATCTACGGCTCCATCTCTTCGAGCGGTCGGTCTTCACACTGGCCTCCGGGGCAACGGATGCTATTCAGTTCCAGCACATATGCCTCATCCTCGATTCGCACGAGGAGATGGTGACTTGGCGCGAGAAGTGGTTCGTGCTGCGTGACAGCGGAAAGTTCCACTTCGCCTCTGACGAGGAACCCACCGAGATCGTCGTGGATGACGACGGCATGGAGAGTTTTTACTTCCGCGATGTCAATGGACTCGAATTCGAGTTCTCCTGGTTCCCGAAGGGCACAGTATGAATGGCGCCTTGATCCGCTGGTCACTCACGTGTCCCTCCTCGAAAGGATGGGACTACGGCGACGAATGCTACGGAATAGAGCCCCTGGCCCTTCCTTGGCCGGAGGAGCCCTGGGTCATCGGCCCGACCGAGGCCGCCGAGTTGACTGACATGTGGGAGGAGCTCCTTCGCGACCGGCCGCTAGCCGTCGATCTGGACCCGGATCCGGAGACGCTCCACTGGTTCCGCTGGATCACGGGCCACCAGATGTCCTTCATCATCTGGCGGCTCATGGGCGATGTGCTGGAGGACCGTCGCAACGGCCACGTCGACAGGGATATGGCGGCGGAACAACTGACGCTGCTGGTCCAGGCGTACGCTGCCATGCTCAGTTACACCAGCCGCATGCCCGTTGATGTCTACAACGACGTCATCCGGCCTGGTCTGCGCCGGCTGCACCCGGCCTTCAGCGGCACCTGGGCCCCGGACTATGCCCCGATACGCCTGCTGCTCAGCGGACGCCAGGCAGATTTCCGAGAGAACGGCACACGGCTGTCGGACGCCACCCGCCGGCTGCAGAAGGTGCATGTCGAGGTGGCCCGGAAACTTGTGCCTGACGGCGCCTCACTCCTCACCGAGGCGAAGAACTCCTGGAACCTGCGCCACCCGAGGCAGTGGGGTTCGGTATACGACTGTGCCTTTCTAACCGTCCGGGCCTCTGTGCCGCGCACGGCTTTGATCAGTCAGATGGCCCGCAGGGCCAAGGCGATTCTCATCGACATTGACACGCATGATCTCGACCGGCCAGTGGCGTTTGACGGGCTGGACAAGAACCGGACGGAGCTGGACGGAACTCTCTCGGACCTGGTCCTCCGGGCCACGACCTGGGCGCTCTCCCGATCCAGATCCATCATTGGAGGGGCGCTGTGAGCCACACCTGCGCGCAGAGTCGTCGCATCCTGCTTGTCAACCTCGACGTGGCCTTCCCGCGGGCCGTTTACCGGCTGTTGTGGATGCTGCGCGAGCACGACGTCGTCGTCACCGCCTGCCCCGTCGAGGAGGAATTCCTTGCCTACGTCTGCGGGATTCTCGGCGTGAATCGGGACACCATCACCCTGGTCGTCCACGACACACTACTGACTGGCGAGGAACTCACCTCCCCACGGCTGGCGCGGGCCGTCCAGGACGCGCTGGCCCCTGGCCACGCGTCGGCCGATTACTTCCTCGAACCCTGCATGCTCACCGAGGGAGTCAGCCGGCTGTCCAGTTCCCTCGGCATACCGCTCGGCAACATGCTCCGCTTCGGTAGCGAGTACGGCTCAGACCTGCTCAACCGGAAGAGCCATTTCCGGCAACTTGCCGTCGGTGTCGGGCTGCCGGTCCCGGTGGGATCGATAGTCCATGACGCCGACGCGCTGGCCCGGGCTCTGCGCGAGTCGCTTCCGGCCACCGGTACGGTCATCGTCAAACGGGACAACGACCGCGGAGGCCGCGGCAACGCCGCCGTGACCATCAAGGACATCGACTGTGTGGCCGGCACCTTCGTCACCCATCGTGCGGCGGCCGATCCCGACCTCCAGGCCAAGGCCCTATGGGAAGAGTTGACCGGCTCCGTCAAAACGGCCTTGGTTGTCGAGGAGTACCACGACCACGAGGTCAGCTTCTATCTCGAGTTCTTGATCCACGACGACGGCAGCTTCACTTTTGTCGACAGCGGTACTGTCGACCGCCGCCGCCGCGGTGAGCCACCCGCAATGGAATGGATAGGCCTGCATCTCCCGGCCCGGCTCCCTGGCAACGAACTCGTCGAGGCCACCTTGCACTGCTCCAAGCTCGTCGAACTGTGCGCCCGCATTGGTTACCGTGGCTACATCAACGTCGACGGCATCGTCACGCCGGACGGTCGGATGTTCTACAACGAGGTCAACGCCCGGCTTGGCGGCGGACTCTCCCTCCATTTGATCGGCTGTGCACTGCTTGGCGACGGATTTTCCTCTCGCCACTACCTGATGAGCCTGCGCGATGTCCCGCCTCGGGACTTCGTCGTACTGCGGCAGATCCTCGCCGATAGCGGACTCGGATTCAGCCCGGCGACCGAGGAGGGCATCGTGGTCGTTGGCTACGACCCGACCCTGGAGAGGACGACGGAGTGTCTGCTTCTGGCCGCCGACCCGGATGCCGCGAAACGTCTTGAGCGGGATTTCCGCGTCGTCCTCGGGCAGAAGGGCTGACCATGAACAACTCTTCCGACCGTCTGATAGCGATCCAGCGGTTGCGGCAGCTCTCCACCCCCGGACGCCTCCGCGTTGCCCTGCGGGCCGGCACGGTGGCTGTCCTGCTGGCAGCTTGGGGCACAGCCGTGGCGATGGCCTTCACCTGGTGGCTGCTCGCCCTCGTACCGGTTACCGGATTCCTCCTTTCCGGCTTCATCAACGCTGCCCACGACTGCGTGCACCGCGCCCATGTGCGGTCCGTACGGGGAAACCGGCTGGCGGGTGTGGCCTGGGCGACACCGATCTTCCTCAACTTCAGCATCTACCGACAGCAGCACCTGACCCACCACCGCCATACTGGAGTCGAGGGTGACACTGAGCCGGAGACTGTTCTCACCAACCTGCGTGAATACCTTCACGACTTCTCCGCGATCGCCTTCTGGCCCAGCGTCTTCCGCCGGATGAAGCGCACCGTCATTGGCTCCTTCCCGGCCGGCGTCACCAACGACGCCCACCGGCGGGCAGCCCGGCAGGACAACACCGTGCTGATGTCGTGGCTCGCTCTCGTCCTGACGCTGACCGTGCTTGTCCCGCTCCCGTTGCTGGTCGGTTACTGGCTGCCGCTGGGCTGCGGCTACATATGGATCAGTTGGCTCAGCCTGCCCGAGCACTACGGCCTTTGGGGCGTTCCCGATGTCGACCGGAACACCCGGACCGTACTCGCGCCGGCGCTGCTGCGGTTCTTCCAATGGAACGGCAACTACCACGCCGAGCACCACCGCTACCCTGCGGTCGCCTCCGTCAAGCTGCACGAACTGGCCCGCGAGATCGGCCCCCACCCCGTCCAGGAACCGTCCTATCTCGCCTTCCACCGCCGATTGGTCATCTCGCTGGCTCGTGGTGACTTGGCGATGAACGACGTCCATGGTCTGAAGGCCGCGGCGGCTACAGACGCTGCAGAACCCGGCTGCCCGGAACCCGCGAGTCCAAGAGGTGCGCTCTCGTGACAGGCTCCCTGGTCACCGCTGCCACCCCGGGCACACCGCCGGCCGCCTGGGGCGACCCGGGCCGCTGGTTCGTCGAGGATGAGGCCGCCATTGCCGCGATCGACGCGCGCGGGGCATTTGACGAGACGGTCTTCCGCGACGGCCCCCAGACCCTTGGCGGCCTGGCCGTCGTCCGCTTCGACCGGATCGAGGTACTCAGCCGCGCGTCTCGCCGGGAACTTGGCCTGGACGGTCTCACCGGCCCCGTCACCCTTGTCGGCGGCGGACAGGCTCAGTGGCAGTCTGCCGTCTGGACCGTCCCCGGGGCACCCCGCGCGGAAGTCGTGCGGAACCTCGTCAGCCGGGCGGTTGTCCACTGTCGACAGGACGGCTCCACACCCGTCGCGCTCTTCGTCCGCCCCCAGGACGAGGCAGCCTTCGCTGCCGGCTTCGATGGCATGGCCGTCGCCCGTCCTGCAGAACCCTGCGCGCTTCTTGAACTCCCTGCGAACACCACCACAGACGGGTTCATCGCCGGACTGCCTGACCGCAAGGTCCGCCAGAACTGGAACCGAGACCTCCGTGACCGGCGCGATCTGGGACTCGAGTGCAGCGTTGTCGACCTCACCCCGGAGGTCGCCCGGGCGGCCGCCGAAGGCGTGGCGCACGTACGCGCCGGCAACGGCACGCCGGACCACCCGCGGATCGCTGCCTGGCGGCTCACTGAGTCTCGTAGGCGGCCGGGGGAGCACCGGGTCATCCGGCTGAGCCAGGACGGCGTACCTGTCTCGCACATCTTTGTCACGCTACTCGGCGACTACATGAGCGTGCACGCTCTCAGTCTCGGCGTGCATCCGCACCGTCGCACGCTCTACCACCAGACCTTTTTGAACAGCGTGGACTTGGCGTGTGCCATGGGCGTGCGCACCGTCGTATTCGGGCAGGGACATCTGATGCCGAAGGTCGCACGCGGTTGCGTGCTGGAACCCCGCGGTCGGTTCATCGCAGAGGCGACCGCATGAACGGGCAATCCGGTCCGGTCACCCTTTGGCAGGAGAGTTACCTTTCCCAGCCCACCCGCTTGGCAGGGGCCTCGCGCAGTGGGAAGACTCTCTACTCCACGACTGGTCCTGTTGACATTGGCCTCCTGTGCGCCGCGTACGATCATGTGGTCGCAGCCCACCCTGCACTGCGGTCGACGCACCGCCACGGTTCCCAAGGCTGGCAGCAGTTCGCCGATCCATGCCCGGCACCGGTCCGGGCTCAGCCGCTGGGCGGCGGCATCGCCATCGGCCCCGCGACCTTCGACGACGACGCCGGCCGCGCCCTGCGGATCGAGGTCGTCCCCACAGGACACGGCACCGAGCTTGCGTTCTGTCTCGACTTCGTATTTCTCGATGGCACCGCGCTCGAGCGGGTGCTGTGCGAGCTGCTCGATGCCTATGACCGTCTGCTGCGCGGAGAGGAACTTGGCACGCCCAAGGAGTGCACCCCGCCGTGGACGATTGCGGCGTGGCAGCGCAGCCGGGCGGAGGCTTCGGCCGATGCCGTGTTCGCCTATTGGGAGCGGGAATTGGGCACTGAACAAGTGCGGCCCTTCTACACCCCGCCGGAAAGGCCGGGCGAGGCAGGCTCGGCGGTCCGCCCGCTGCCGAAGGTCGACCGGGAGGAGCTCGGCCGTATCGCACGCCGTCGGCACGTCTCGCCTTTCCTGCTCGTCCTGAGCTCGGTGGCTCGTAGCCTTTCGCCCGAGAGCACCGGTCGGATTGCCGTCCGCTCGCCTTTCCGCGGCCGGATGTTCTCGCCAGACCCCGATGCCGTGATGACTACGGCCAACACTCTGCCCGTAGTCTGCGACATCGGTGGCGACCAGGCGCGGGACGCCGCGATGTTGCGGAAGCGGCTGCTGCAGGCGATGCGGGCAGAGTTCATCCCCGCTCGGATGGTGGAGGCCGTGCTCCAGGAGCGTGGCACCTTGGCGCAGCCGCTACGAACGATGCCCTTCGTTGTGGTCAACGAAGGTCGCGGGCTCCGGCTCGGGCCGCACCTCATGACGGCCCGGGCCGCTGAGGCGGCGGATGTCCGGCAGGCGCCGCTCGTCGTGCATTTGAACGTCTTCGACGATCGGAGCGAATTGCGCTGCCATTACGACCGCTCTGTGATCGGTCCGCAGGCCATGGAGGATTTCCTGGACAGGGTCTGCGCCGAGCTCTTGGGGAGGGTGTGACGGGCAGTGCTCGCTAGGGTGCCTGCCTGGTTTCTGGGCGACGGTTTCCTCTGCTTCGAGGCGGATTCCCAACTCGGAAGTCTGCCATTTCAGAATTAGGATGGTGATGGTGATGGTGAGTCAGAATCCCTTCGACGACGTGGACGGACGCTTTCTCGTGGTGGTGAATGCTGAGGAGCAGCACTCGCTGTGGCCCAAGTTTGCCGAGGTGCCTGCCGGGTGGCGGATTGCGTTCGGAGAGTCCACTCGGCAGAAATGTCTGGAATACATTGAGGACAACTGGACGGACATGCGTCCGAAAAGCTTGCGGAAAGCCGCGGTTGGAGGTCCGGGACAAGAGCCCATGAGTGAGCTGGCCGCATACATTCTCGACGCCGTGCGGAAGGTCATCCCGGATCCGCCTGACGACATCTCCGTGACCGACAACTTCTTCGATCTGGGTGGAGAATCCCAGAGCGCCGTCGAGTTGATGACGGTGGTCGAGGCCGCTTATCCGGTGGAGTTCCCCATCGAGGTCCTCTTCGCCTCCGGACGGCTCGCCGACGTGATCCGTGAGTGCGAGCGGGGTCTCGGATGACTGGCCTGACGATCGTTGACCGGTTGAGAGAGTCGGTGGGGCGGTGGCCCAGGCATCCCGCGATCGAGGATCACGGGGAATCGGTTTCTTACAGGGACCTGGCCGAGCAAGTCGCCACCGTGACTGCCGCTCTTGACGATGGGGGCAGTCCGGTCGCTCTCTGCATGCCCCCGTCCGTCACCTCGATCGTCTCCTATTGGGCGGTGCTGGCCTCCGGCCGGCCGGTGGTCCCGCTGGCTCCGTCGAGTGGGGAAGAGCATCTGAAGGAGGTCTGCCGACTTGCCGGCGTCACGACGATGCTGGTCGGCGAGATCCCGGCCGACCGGCCCGCGGTTGCCCCGCCGGGCGTGCAGATGGTGACGCCGCGCGAACTCGCTGCAGCAGGCCGGCTGGGACGCGGGCGCCCAGGGCCCACCTCGGATGACCCCGCCTACATCTTGTTCACCTCCGGGTCGACAGGTGCCCCGAAGGGAGTTGTGATCAGCCACGCTGCGATCGACGCGTATTGCGCGGTGTCGGCGGACCAGTCCGGGATCACGGTCGGCGACCGGGCGTCGCACCAGTTCGCGATGACATTCGACCTGTCGGTCTTTGACATGGTGACAACGCTGGTGAGCGGCGCGACTGTGGTGGTCCCCAGCGCTGCCGAGCGCCGGATGCCGGTAAGGTATGTGAACGGGCGGAGGCTGACACACTGGTTCTCGGTACCTTCCGTGGTCACCCTCGCCGTCCGGACTCGTGCACTGGCCGACGGCTCGATGCCCACGCTCCGCCACAGCATGTTCTGTGGTGAGCCCCTGACTTGGAACACCGTCGACGCCTGGCATCGGGCGGCGCCTCAGTCCCGGATCGCCAACGCCTACGGCCCTACCGAACTTACCGTCGCCTGCAGCTACTACGAGCTTCCGCGCTCCCCCGGGGAATGGCCCCGCGAGGAGTGCGACACCGTGCCGATCGGCTCCGTCAACCCTGGGCTGGACGCGGTTCTTCTGGACGGGCATCAAGTCGTCAGCGGCACCAAGGGCGAGCTGTGCGTACGGGGGCCGCAGCGGCTGACGTCGTATCTCGACGCCGCGGACAATGTGGGTCGTTTCCTGGGCGGCGACGGAGCCCTCGTTGACGCCGCTACCCAGCGAGCGGCCAGCCCGGACCTCTACTACCGCACGGGTGACCAGGTCTGCCGTACCGAGGCAGGGCTGGTCTTCCGGCAGCGCCTCGACCGACAGGTGAAGATCACCGGATACCGGGTCGACCTGGTCGACGTCGAGGTGGCATTGCGGAATTGTGACGGAGTGGACGATGCAGCGGCGGTGGCCGTCGAAATCGCGTTTGACAAGGAACTGGTGGCTTTCGTCACCGGACCGGCTGACACCACGCTGCTGCTGCGCCAGCTCAAGACGGCCCTGCCGCAGCACATGGTGCCTCGGCGAATTATCGCGACGTCGGCGTTCCCGCTCAACAGCCGCGGAAAGATCGACCATGCACGACTGGCCGAGTATGCAAGGCTCCGCCGTGAAGCCGCCTCCGGCGCCAACCGGGAGCAATGAGAACTGTGGGATCAGAACAGGTACTTGACGCAGCAGAACGCAATCAGACAGAAGACAGACGCAATCAGAGGCTGTTGCTGCGCGGGCAGTTGTTGTCCTGGATTGGCGATGCCATGCAGCCGGTCGCCGTCGCGGCCGCCATTGTGCTCAATAACGGAAGTGCCACCGAAGTCGGCATGGCGGCGAGCGCGTTCGGTGCCGGTCGGCTGATCGCGACGCTGTTCGGTGGAGTGCTGGCCGACCGGACGCGGCCGCAGGCTCTGATGATCGGCTCCGATCTCGCTCGTACCCTGCTCACTCTGGGCATCCTGTGGTGCCTCGTCAGCCCCGGACGCATCGGCACCACCCTCGTCCTGCTCTTTCTGCACGGGGGTGTCGGCGGCGTCTTCCTCCCGGCGCTGTCTGTGTTGAAGGTACGGGTCACCACGCCGGACACCCGGCTGTCTTTCAACTCGTCGATGGCTGGGGCCAAGACGGTGGCCTCCTTCGCCGGCCCGGTGCTCGGCGGCGGACTGGCCGCTGTTGGCGGCCCAATCGTCGTTCTTGGCGTCAACGCCGCCACTTTCGTGATCTCGGCAGCTTCGATCCAGCTCATTCGCGCGGAGACTACCCCCTCTGACAGGGGTGGCTCCTTCCTGCGGGACTTCACCAGCGGTGCCAGTCTCGTCGCTCGCCGCCGGTGGTTGCTCATCTGCATGCTCTGCACCATGGTCCACAGCCTGGCCTTCGGCGTCGCCCTGACGCTCATGCAGGTCGGTGGAATCGAGAAGCACGGCTCCTTCGGCCTCGGCTGGATCGTTGGTGCCCAGGGCGTCGGATCGTTCGTCGGCGTACAACTGTCGAAGAAGCTGAATGTCCGGCAGCCAATGGTCATTGCCTGGCTGGCCTCGCTCACCATCCCGCTATGCGTCCTGGGCTTCGTGGGCGACAGCCCGCTGCCGTTCGTTCTCGTCCTTGTCGCCGTTGGATTCCTCGGCGTCGGATTCCATTCGGTCCTCTACGAGTCGACGCTGCAGAACAACATCCCTACGGAAGAGATCGGACGCGTCGCCTCCTGGGACTATGTGGTCTCGCTCGCCACACTGCCGATTGGCATGGCGATTGCGGGATCCCTCATCGACGGCATCGGCTTCCTGCCCCTGGTCCTCGGCTGCACTGTCACCTTCGTCGTCACCAGCCTATTGCCCCTGGCGTTCCGCCAAGTTCGGGAGGTAACCTCACGTGTCCCAGAATCCGACTGATGGCGTCGGCATCAGCTCCCCGTACGGGACCCTCGCCGTACTTGGTGCCGGCACCATGGGCGAGGCGATCACTTCGGCCACCTTGGCCGCCGGTCGGCCGCGCCAGCATGTCACGGTGACCGCGCGTAGCCCTGAGCGGCTCGCCGCGCTTGCCGATCGGCACAAGATTCGGGCGATCACCTCCAATCCGGAGGCGGTACGGGACGCGGACCTGGTGCTGGTGTCTGTGAAACCGGCCCAGTGCGCCGGAGTCCTCAAAGAGATCGCCCCGCATCTGCAGCCAAGCGCAGTTGTGGTGTCTGTCGTTGTCGGCTGGACCACGGACGCTGTGGCGAGCCACCTCCCGGCAGGCACCGCCGTGGTCCGGGTGATGCCGAATATCGGTGCCTTGGTGGGCGCGAGCATGTCGGTGCTCAGCGCTGGCAGCGCCTGCTCCCAGGAGCAGTTGGCCCAGGTCACGGAACTGATGTCCGACGCCGGTGAAGTGCTGGTCTGCTCCGAGTCGTTGCACGACGCCGCTGCCATCGTCTGCGGCGGCACGCCCGCGCTACTGTTCTCCTTCATCGACGCCGTGATCGAGGGCGCCGTGTCACTCGGTCTGAGCCGAGCTACTGCGACCCATCTTGCGGTGCAGACCTTTGTCGGCTCCAGCAGTCTTATCGCGCAGACCGGCGAGCATCCCGTCGTACTACGGGAACGGGTCTCGTCGCCCGGCGGCGCCGCCATCCACGGCCTCATGGAGTTCGACCGGCTCGGGGTCCGCCCGGCCGTCGTCGCCTCGGTCCGCAGCTGTTACGCACGGGCCGGCGAACTTGGCGGACGCCCCGTCGTCACGATACGTAACGACTCAGGGAGTACCCCCCGATGATCGCAGGTCCCCCCGATCTTCTCGGCACCCACGGTGCGGTGTCCGCCTCGCACTGGCTGGCCACCGCGGCGGGCATGGCCACGCTCAACGACGGCGGCAACGCGTTCGATGCGGCGGTGGCTGCCGGCTTCGTTCTGGCCGTGGTGGAGCCCCACTCCAACGGCCTGGGCGGCGACGCGTGCATCGTCGTCCACCATGCTCGCTCTGGCCGCACTTCGGTGATCAGCGGCCAGGGCCCAATGCCGGCCGCCGCCACTCTTGCCCACTTCCAGGACCTCGGCCTCACCCAGATACCGGGCTCCGGACTGCTCCCAGCCACAGTTCCCGGCGCTTTTGGCGCTTGGCTACGCATGCTCGCGGACTTCGGCACGAAGTCGCTGCGCGACGTCATGACCGACGCCGTCGGATACGCAGAACGGGGCCATCCGCTGGTGGCCGACGCGGCCCGCGCCATCAGCTCGATGCGCCCGCTTTTCGCCGGCGAATGGGCGAGCTCCGGCGTGATGTATCTGGACGCCGCTGGTAACGCCCCCGTCACCGGAGACCTGATGCGTTACCCAGAACTCGCCTACACCATGCGGCGCCTGGTCGAGGCCGGCGAGGCGGCCGGTGGTGACCGGGAGCGCCAGATAGGGGCCGCGCATCGAGCGTTCTACCAGGGCTTTGTGGCTGAGGCCATCGACGCCTTCGTCGGTCAGCCGTTCCTTGATTCGACCGGGCGGCACCACAGCGGCTTGCTCGCAGGGCAGGACATGGCCGGGTGGACGGTACCGATCGAGGAGAGTCTGTCCGTCAGGTACCGGGAATTCGAGGTCCACAAGAGCGGGCCGTGGTCCCAGGGCCCGGTCTTCCTTCAGCAGTTGGCCCTGCTGGCGGGCATTGACCTGACAATGTACGACTTCGGCGGTGCCGAATACATCCACAGGTTGACCGAGGCTGCGAAGCTGGCCTTCGCTGACCGGGAAGCTCACTACGGCGATGTGCCCGACGGCCGCGAGATCATTGGCGCGCTGCTTGCCCAGGACACCGTCGCTGCCCGCCGCGCGCTGATCGGCCCCACTTCGGCCGTGGATCCGGTGCACACGGAGCTGCCCGGCCGGACGGGCTTCGTGCCGGACATGAAGCCGAACCCAATGCCGTCCATCGATTGCGACTGGTTCCTCCAGTTGCAGAACGGTCTGCCCACGATCGTGCCGCAGGCCGCCCTGCGCGCCTCGCTGAAGCCCGGCGACACCTGCACGGTGACTGTTGCCGACCGGGAGGGCAATCTGGTTGCCGCCGTGCCCAGTGGCGGCTGGCTGAAGAGCTCGCCGGTCATACCCGGCCTGGGCTTCCCGCTGGGTACCCGGGGCCAGACGATGTGGCTGGTGCCGGGCCACCCCAACTCCCTCGCCCCCGGTCGGCGGCCCCGTACCACGCTGAGCCCGTCGGTGGCGCTGCGCGATGGCAAGCCGTATCTGGCATTCGGCACACCCGGCGGTGACCGCCAGGATCAGTGGACGCTGGAGTCGTTCCTCGCGGTGGCGGACTTCGGGATGAGCCTGCAGCAGGCCACCGACATCCCGCACTTCCACACCGACCACGTCCCGGCGTCCTTCAGCCCACGCGCCCGCCGCCGTAACACGGTGGTCATCGAGTCCGCCCCGGACGCCGCACTACTCACCGCTCTGAAGGCCCTCGGCCACAACGCCGTCTCAGTTCCCCCGATGTCTCTCGGCGCAAAGGTCTGTATGGTCACCGCCCCTGACAGCCGTGGCCTGCTTGCAGCCGCTGCTGGAACGCGGGGCAGGCAGGCCCAGGCAATGGTCCGCTGACCCGCGCTGCCACGTACCAGGGCATCGCAGCAGCCCCGGCCGGTGAGAACCCGGCTCGGGGCTGCTGGTTGCGTCCTTGGAAGTGGTGTACGGGTTCAACTTGATCCGGGGGTTTGCCCCGGCATCGGGATGGTGCCCGCATAGACGAACGGGCCACCGGCTGATCTTCGAAGTGTCGAAGGAGATCAGCACGATGACCGCACCCGACAGTCTGCCCCTGCATGCCCTTGCGGAGGAGAACTTTGCTGCGGCGAGTCCCGATCTGCTGCGCGCGGCCCCGTGCCGTGTGGATTCTCGGTGCTGAACTGACCGTGGGGAACCTCTTCAGCTGCAATCACGTAGATTGAGTGAGACAGGCTGGACGCTTCAACTGCGGCTTCATTAGCTGCAATCACGTCGTTGAGTGCTGACTTGGCCAAAGATGTGAAGCGCTGTGACCTGCAATCCCGTCGATTGGTGGGATTCACGCATGTATCGCGAGAATCCTAAGGGACCCTGTGCCCCGTCCCCGTCCATGGCTGCGGGCACCGCAGTTGATTGGCTCACGGCGTCGTCACGGGCAGACGCCGAGACGCTGTTGGGCGGCTGTGCGTACGGCTTGGCCTGGGGAAACGATCGGCGCGTCATGTGCCAGCTCTGGGACATCGCAGCAGGCCCAGCCGGGCCCGGGCCGCGAAGAGGGTGGAGAACTACACCCGAGAGGTCGTGCCCACGCTCGCTGCCTGGATCGACGCGAGCATCTCCGATCCCCGCGAAGTCACTACGGAGCACATCAAGGAGGCCTTGAAGCCCTCATTGGCAGCCCGGCCCGGCGCCTGCACTCCGTGCTGCGCTCCTACTTCCGGGTCTTGAAACGCGAACGGCTGATCTTTCGCGATCCCGTGCGCACCGTCAGGCTCACCACCGCGCGGCCGCTGCCGGAGTCCCTTCCGGCCGACCCGGGTCGCGCGGCTTGTCGAGCAGGCGCTGGTGGTACCGGGCCCGCTTCCACAACTCGTAGGCTTCGTCAGCCGGCCCGCCGCACTCCGTGACCACGGCGCGCACCACCTTCAGGCGCGGCACGCACGTGCCCGAGGCGGCCCTGCGCAGCGTGGTCGCTGGCACGCCGGTGGTCTTGGCGAGGTCGTCGTACGACCGGCCCGCTCTGCGCCTCCACTCCCGCTGGAAGCGGGCTAGCTTGCCGACCTCCGTGACGATCGTCGGCTTGACCGGCTTCTCCTTGCGTCCCACCGTGCTCACTCGCTCCCGGCCAGCCTGCCGACCTGCTTGGCCAGCCCGCGCGCAGAGGGTCCCCTCCCGTTGATCACCGCCACGATGAATGCGGCAATCACCCCTGCGACGGCCAGCAGCACGAGCTCCTTGCCCGGGTGTGTCAACTTAACGGCTGATCTTGGTTGTTGAGGTTCAGTTGTTGGCCGGGGTGAGCCGGCCTTCGAAGGCGATCTGGAAGGCGTTCAGGGGTGCCTTCCAGCGCATGGTCCACCTCTTGCGACCCTTGCCGGTCGGGTCGAGGCTCATCAGCGCCATGTAGACGCACTTGAGGGCAGCGGTCTCCGACGGGAAGTGGCCGCGAGCGCGAACGGCTTTGCGTATCCGCGCGTTGACGCTCTCGATCGCGTTCGTGCTGCAGATGACCTTGCGGATCTCGACGTCGAAGGAGAGGAAGGGCACGAACTCGGCCCAGGCGTCCGACCACAGCTTCACGATCGCCGGATACTTGCGGCCCCATGCCTCCTGGAACTCCAGGAACCGCTCCGTCGCCGCGTCCTCGCTGGGAGCGGTGTAGACGGGCTTGAGTGCCTTGGCGACCTTGTCCCAGTCCTGGCGGGCTGCGTAACGGAAGCTGTTCCGCAGCAGGTGAACGACACATGTTTGAACAATCGTGCGAGGCCAGACGGTCTCCACCGCCTCGGGCAGGCCCTTGAGTCCGTCGCAGACCAGCATCAGCACGTCGTCCAGGCCGCGGTTCTTCAGCTCGGTGAAAACGTGCAGCCAGTACTTCGCGCCCTCGCCGCCGTCCCCGGCCCAGATGCCGAGGATGTCGCGGGTGCCCTCGGCCGTGACGGCCATGACAACGTAGATCGGCCTGTTCGCGACCTGGCCATCCCGGATCTTGACGTTGATGGCATCCACGAACAGGACCGGATAGACGCGGTCCAGCGGTCGGTTCTGCCATTCGGCCATGCCCTCCATCACCTTGATGCTCCTATCGTTGGTCAAGCGGCAGCGAGCCAGCTGCGATAGGCGTCGGCGAAAGGGTCGTCGCGGCGGAGTCCCCGTTCGATGTTGGAGATGACGGCGGGCCAGACTCCGAAGTGGTTCGCTGCGGCGGTGAGCGTGATGTTCTTGGCCTGGCGGGTGGGCACCCGCGATCTCGGGAACCTCGACTGCGGTGGTCAAGAGGCGGAAGACCTCCCGGGCGATGGCGCGTTTGAGCAGCCGGATGATCTCCTTCTTCGTCCGGCCGGCCTTGGTTTGACGCTCCACGTAGTCACGGGTGCGCTGGTCGCGGCGCATGCGGACGAGCGCGATGCGGTAGAGGGCCCCGTTCGCGGCGCGGTCACCGCCGCGGGAGAGCCGGTGACGGTTGGTTTTGCCACTGGAGGCCGGAACCGGCGCGACACCGCACAGGGCGGCGAAGGACGCTTCGGTGCGTAGGCGGGCGGGGTTGTCGCCGGCGGTGATCAGCAGTTGCGTAGCGGTGTCGGGTCCGACGCCGTAGGCGGCGCGCAGGCCGGGGTTGATCTGCGTGACTAACGCATCCAACTCCGCGGTCAGAGCGGTGTGTTCAGCGGTCAGATTCTGGACGCGTCGGGCGAGCGTCCGCAGGGCGGTCAGGACCGGGGCGTGGACGGGGTCGTTGCCGGCCCGGAGCCGGAGAAGGGCCTCGATACGCTTGTCGCCCCGCAGCACTTCGTACTTCGCGCGGATACCGTCGGGCGCGGTGATCAGTATGTGTCCGATCTGGTTCAGCGCGGCCGTACGAGCCTTGATCGCGGAGCGTGCCGCGTTGTGCAGAGCCCGGATCCCGGCGACGGCATCGCCCTTGGGGGCACTGGTGGCCCGGCCGGACACGACTGCACGAGCTGCGGCATAGGCGTCGATCGGATCGGACTTGCCGATCCTGCGGCGCTCGGCCTTGTCCGGCCGGTTGACCTCGACCACGGTCAGACCGGCCTCGCGGGCCGCACGCGTGAACCCCGACCCGTAGGACGACGTGCCCTCTACGCCGACTTCGGCAACGGTGCCGTGAGCAGCCAGGAAGGCCAGAGCAGCCGTGTATCCGGCGGCCGTTGTGGGGAACTCGGCATCGGCGATCTGCCCACCACGGTCGGTTACCACGGCGACGTGGACGGTGTCGGCATGGGAGTCCACCCCACCGATCACTACGTGTTCGACGACTGCCGCGGTGTCCGTTCCTGTCATGCTGGAGGTGCCTTCCTGACCGGAGGTGGCTCCAGCCGGGTGGGGCAGACAGGACAGCGATGGGGCCTCTGGCCAGGCTCCTATGAGGTCATGATCCACCCGGCCGGGGCCTCGGGAACGGGCCCCGGCGGCCGGACAGACCAAGGCGAAGACAGTCCAGCAGGACGTCAGTCAGTGATCGAGCCACGACCACCGGGGACCCGGGTATCACTATCGCTGTCGTTGATCGTGGAGATGGTCTGCTTGGGCACCTCGGCCCCATACACCTCGGCCAGATGTGCGGAGATCTCTCCGTGCGTGAGTCCCTTCGCGGACAGCGACAGCACCATCTCGTCCACCCCGGTCAGCCGGCGCTGCCGCTTCTTGACGATCTGCGGCTCGAAGGTCCCGGCCACGTCCCGGGGCACCCTGACCTCGACCGGGCCGACGTCGGTCAGCACTGTCTTGGCGCGGGTGCCGTTGCGGCTGTTGCCGTTGTTCTTCCCGGCAGGATCGTGCTTCTCATAACCGACGTGATCGGTGATCTCGCCCTCCAGGGCGGACTCCAGCACCCGCTTGGTCAGCTGCTGCAACAGCCCACCCTCACCGGTCAGTTGCAGGCCCTCACTGCGGGCCCGGTCAACCAGCATCGCGATCAACTGCTCGTCCGACGTGGCCGCATCGACCGACTCGACTACGGGCTCTTGCTCGATCGTCATCTCACTCACTTGGCGTCTCCATGATCAACAGATCCGCCGTTGATTAGACACTCCCACGCGTGAAGCTGCATCTGGTCTCTCGGCCAGCTTGAGTGTTGGATGCCAACAGTGGATGCGGTTCGAACTGGAGGGGTGTCGAGGGTGCTGATCGTTTTCAGATGTCAGTCGTGCACTGCTCCCTTGTCGAATCCGCTCGAGCAATGTGAGTGGAAGCCGCTGCCGTCAGTGAGGGGAAGAGAGCACTACACGTACGGCCCGTCGACAGTGCGGGTGGGTTTCTTCTCCGGTGACCCAGACTCGTACGGTCCCGCCGGCTCGATTGCCACCTGGGTGATCAACCCGCTGGACGGTGTGCTGCTGCGGCCCCATGTGGACCCGTCTCGGCTTTACGGGTGTTGCAGACTGGACGGGCTCAACGGGCCGAACTTGCTGTGCGCCCGCTGCAACAGCGAGGTCGGCATCGAGATCTCCGATTGCTGGACCGAGTACGACATCCGACTGTTGAACACAGCGGTGTCACAGAGCCCTCACCGTCGACCGACGAGTATCGACGTCAGCACGACAGCAGGACACGTTTCCGTAGAAGTCGAAAGCCTGCGCGGCCGAACATCTGGCGCTTGAGCATCTTACTGATCGTTTCAGAATGAAATTCGTTGTGGGGCTTGGCAGTTGGGTGTTGTGTCGGCAGGATCTGTTGGGTGTCTGCTGATCTTGTGCCTGATGACCTGTGGGAACGTGTGGCTCCGCTGTTGCCTGCTCGTCCGCCTCGGCGGCATCGGTATCCGGGGCGATTGCCGGCGGATGACCGGGCTGCGTTGCAGGGGATCGTTTATGTGCTGTGCAAGAGTGTGAGCTGGCGGGATGTTCCGGCTGAACAGGTTGGCTGCAGCGGTGTGACGGCCTGGCGGCGTCTGCGGGACTGGACCGAGGCCGGTGTCTGGCCCCGCCTGCACGAGGTCCTTCTGGCCGAGCTGCGGGCCGCGGGCCTGCTGGACATGGACGACGCGGCAGTCGACGGCTCCCATGTCAGGGCCCTCAAAGGGGGGCTCACACCGGACCTTCGCCGGTCGACCGCGCGCGCCCGGGCAGCAAGCACCACCTGATCACCGACCGCCACGGAACTCCCTTGGCCGTCTCGCTGACCAGCGGAAACCGCCACGACGTCACTCAGCTGATGCCGCTGCTGGACGCGATACCCCGCATCCGCGGGACGCGCGGGCGCCCGAGGCACCGGCCGGGCCGGCTCTTCGCCGACCGCGGCTACGACTACGACAAGTACCGCCGCCTTCTCCGGGCCCGCGGCATCACACCCAAGATCGCCCGCAAAGGCGCACCCCACGGCTCCGGCCTGGGCAAGACCCGCTGGGTCGTCGAGCGGACCTTCGCCTGGCTCCACCAGTTCAAACGCCTCCGCATCCGCTACGAGATACGAGCCGACCTCCACCTCGGCCTGCTTCAACTCGCTTGCAGCATCATCTGCTTGAGACGACTCCGAACCTCATTCTGAAACGATCAGTTAGAAGTCGTCTCATTTGGCGAGTCTGCGGTAGCAGATGAGGGTGCAGGCGATGCTGGTGAAGGCGAGGAAGTGGTCGGCTTTGCGCTCGTAGCGT
>NZ_JBEXSW010000061.1:0-45845 GCF_040613775.1 Streptomyces sp. NPDC006208
GCACACACCACGTCCAACGCAGCGGCGAACCCCGGGAACTCCTGGGCCAGTTCGGCACCCATACGAGCCCGCTGCGCACCCTGACCCGTGAACAGGAACGCCGTCTTACCGCCCGCCACACGACCCTCGACCACACCAGCACCGGGCTCGTCCGCCACCAGACCGGCCAACCGGGTCAGCAGCTCATCCCGATCCGAAGCCACCACAAGCGCCCGGTACTCGTGCTGCGCACGCGACACCACCGACGAGAACGCCGTGTCCGCGAGCGACACCTCCGGCTTCGCCAGGAGATGGGCCCGCAGACGGTCCGCCTGCTCCCGCAGCGCCGCCGCAGACTTCGCGGACACCATGACCGGCACCGCACCCAGCGGCCGGGACGGCTCATCCGACTGCTCGGCCGGCTCCTGGGCCGGGGCCTCCTCCAGAATCACGTGAGCGTTCGTCCCACTGATCCCGAACGACGACACGGCCGCGCGGCGCGGGTGGTCGGTGGCGGTCCAGTCCCGGGCCTCGGTCAGCAGCTCGACCGCACCCGCCGACCAGTCGATGTGCGGCGACGGCTCGTCCACGTGCAGCGTCCGGGGCAGCACCCCGTGCCGCATCGCCATCACCATCTTGATCACACCGGCCACACCCGCGGCAGCGGACGTGTGCCCGATGTTGGACTTGATGGAGCCCAGCCACAGCGGATCGGCCGCCCGCTCACGGCCGTACGTCGCCAGCAGCGCTTGCGCCTCGATCGGGTCACCCAGCTTCGTACCCGTGCCGTGGCCCTCCACCGCGTCCACGTCCGCGGGAGTCAACCCCGCGTTTGCCAGCGCTGCCCGGATCACCCGCTCCTGCGAGGGACCGTTCGGCGCCGTCAGGCCGTTGCTCGCGCCGTCCTGGTTCACCGCGGTGCCGCGGATCACGGCCAGCACGTTGTGGCCCTTGCGCCGTGCGTCCGACAGCCGCTCGAGCACGACGAGGCCGACGCCCTCGGAGAAGCCGGTACCGTCGGCGGCCGCTGCGTACGACTTGCAGCGGCCGTCCGCCGAGAGCCCGCGCTGCCGGCTGAACTCCACGAACAGGAAGGGACCGGACAGCACGGTCGCACCGCCGACCAGGGCCATCGAGCACTCGCCGGAGCGCAGGGACTGCGCAGCCAGATGCAGTGCCACCGCCGACGAGGAGCACGCCGTGTCCACCGACACCGCCGGCCCTTCCAGGCCCAGGGCGTAGGAGATGCGGCCGGACGCCACACTCGAAGACTTGCCCGTCAGCCGGTACCCCTCCAGTTCCGGCGCCGATCCGCTGCCGTAGTCGGAGCTGGTCACACCACAGAAGACACCGGTGTCGCTACCGGACAGGGATGTCGGGTCGATCCCCGCGTTCTCCAGCGCCTCCCACACCACCGGCAGCATCAGGCGCTGCTGCGGATCCATCGCCAGGGCCTCGCGGGGACTCACACCGAAGAACTCGGCGTCGAAGTCGGCCACCGAGTCGAGGAAGCCGCCGCCCTGGTTGTAGAACTTCCCGGGCTGGTCCGGGTCCGGGTCGTAGAGCCGCTCCAGGTCCCAACCGCGGTCGGTCGGCATCTCGGAGACCGCGTCACGCCCGGACGCCACCAGCTCCCAGAGCTCCTCCGGGGAGGTGACTCCCCCCGGATAGCGGCAGCTCATTCCCACGATCGCCAGCGGCTCGCTCATCTGGTCCAGGATGCGGTGCTTGTCCTGACGCAGCCGGTCGTTCTCCTTGAGCGATTTCCGGAGCGCCTCGACGAGTTCGTTCTCATCGATGGGCATGTTTCTGGGCACCTCCAAGTCAGCGCCCCGGGGGGCGGATTGATCGTCACCCCGGGAGGGGCGGACAGAACGCCTCAGCTGTTCGTGCCGGCCATGACCGGCTTCTTCTCGTCGGTGGTGGTGGTGTCCGATTCGCTGATGCCGAACCGGTCGTGGATCCGCTTCAGCGGAGCCGGGGCCCACCAGTTGGCGTTGCCCAGCAGCCGCATGAACGCGGGTACGAGCACACCGCGGACCAACGTCGCGTCGAGCAGCACGGCCAGGGGCAGGCCGATTCCCAGTCCCTTGACGTAGCTGATGCTCGAGAACGTGAGCCCGACGAATGCCAGGGCGAGCAACAGTGCCGCGTACGTCACGACCCGGCCGGTACGTTCCAGGCCGACCGCGACCGCCTCTTCGTTCCGGCCGGTCCTGCGGTATTCCTCCGTGATGCGCGACAGAATGAAGACCGCGTAGTCGAGCGAGAGCGCGAACGCGATCGCGATCACGACGATGGGCACGAGCCAGGTGAGCGCTCCGGTGACGACGAAGTCGCCCACGAGCCACTGCAGATGGCCCTCTTGGAGGATGTACACCAGCGCGCCGAAGGTCGCCGACAGGCTCAGCGCGCTCAGCAGGATCGCCTTTATCGGCAGCAGGACGCTTCCCGTCAGCAGGAACAGCAGGATGAAGCTGCCGATCCCGAGGATGGCCAGCGCAATCGGCAACCGGTCGCCCAGCACGTCGAAGGTGTCGACCGAGACAGCCGGCGTGCCGCCGACGGTGATCTCGAACGGCGCTGAGGCGTCACGTACGGTGCGGACCAGCTGCGCGGCCTCGTCACCATAGGGGTCGACGTCGAGCACCAACGACAGGTACGTGTCGCCATCGGTGGCGAACCGCTTCGAGGTGGGATCCGGCTCCACCACCTTCCGGCCGTCGCTGTAGCCGCCGGTGAGCGCGTCCACTCTGGCGACCGCCTCGTACTGCGAGAGCCGCTTCGCGTACTGGTCGATGTCTGATGTACGAGTAGTGGGATTCCCGACCCCCGACGCCACCACCTGCAGCGTGTCCTGTTCGCGGTTGTCGAACTTGTCCCGGACGGCCGAGGCGACCTGCGCCGACTGCGCCGTGGGCGGCAGGATCTGCTCGTCGGGCAGCCGCACCTTCATGTCCAGCGCCGGAGAGGCGAGGAACGTCATGAAGGCCAGCACCGCCAGGAGAAGCGGCACCGGGCGGCGCATCACGAACATCGCGAGCTTGTGCCAGAAGCCCTCGCTGTCGGCACGGGCGGCGGTGCGCTTGCGGCCGCGACGCCCGACGACCCGGTCCGGCCCCATCCAGACCAACAGGGCGGGCACCAACAGCAGCGTGGCGGCGGCGGCGGTGAGACCGGTGAGTACGGCGCCGATCGCCAGCGAGTGGAAGACCGTGAACGGCAGCACCAGCATGGAACCGAGGGCCACGGCCAGGGTGGTCGCGGAGAAGATCACGGTACGTCCGACGGTCCGCATCGTCGTGCGGATGGCGTCCGGCACCGCGGCGCCGTCGGCGAGTTCTTCTCTGTACCGGGTGATGAAGAGCAGGCTGTAGTCGATGGCCAGGCCCAGGCCGAGGAACGTGGCGACGATGGTCACCATGTCCGCGGTCTCGACGAAGAACGTGATGACGAACAGCAGTCCCGTCACCACGAGCGTCGTGGAAATCGCGACCGCCAGCGGCAGGAGCGCGGCAAGGAAGCTGCCGAAGATCAGCACCAACAGCACGAGCACCACGGGAAGGAAGAAGGCCTCGGCCTTCAGCGAGTCGTCGGCCGCCGTCTCGAGGTTCTCCAGCCACATGAGGCCGGCACCGCCGAGTTTGACCTTGAGTCCGTGTGACGTCCCCGAGTAGGTCTTCTTCAGCTCCTTGGCACGGTCCTGCACCGCGTCGAAGTCGCCGGCGATGCGTCCGAGCACCAGCGCTTGCTTCTTGTCCTTGCCGCGCAGCGCGGAGGATTCCGTCGTCCAGTAGGAGACGACGTCGCTGACGCCCTCCTCGGCGGCGACCTGCTTGGTCAGCCGCGCACCGGCCGCGGCCACTTCAGGAGCGTCCACCCCGCGCGCATCCTCCACAAGGATCACGAGGTTCGGTGGCCCCTGCTCGAACCGGTCCTCGAGCGCCTCGGCGGCGCGCGCGGATTCGGTCGACGGGCTCTCGTAACCACCCAGGGTGAGCCGCGACGTGAGCCCTGCACCGAGAGCCGCGAAGGCGAGCGCCGCGATCAACGTGATCAGCAGGACCCGCTTGGGCCTGTTGATCGCGAGGTCGGCGATTCGGTTCAACAACTGACACTCCTCGGATCGCGGCGCGAGGAGCACTCACGCGAAACGTACGACATTCGGAACCCTGACCCTCTGTTGGTGGATGCACGGCAGCCTTCGGGCTGCCTCAGCCTCGCGAATCTCAAGTACAGAGCCCCCGGGCGCCCGACTGGATACACATCGGTTCCGAAACCGACGGTCACCTGGGCGTGGTCGCGCGCACCACATGGGCGTCCTCGGTGTTGGTCACGACGTCGGTCGCAGTGGACGTTTTCCGGACGAGCTCCACCGCGGTGGTCGCAGCATCGACTCGGAGGCCGAAGAGTCGGTATACGATGCCGTCGAGCGAGGAGAGCCACAGCATCTGTGTGGGCTGTGGCGGCAGAGCACCGGTCAACTGCCCGCCAGGGGCCAGGCGTTGCCAGCGCTCCACGAGCACGTCGCGGATCCGGCGCGCTAGCACGGCCTCAAGTGCCGCTCGAGTTACGCCTGTTGGGCTGGGGACGAGACCCCGGGTGCTTCCAGAGTCTGGGTGATCACGTGTCGCCGCCGGTCATGCATGTGGCGGCCGGGGCCGGTCGATCGCGACATTGCGGCCGACATGGCCCTTGGAGACGTCGTCGCGGAGGGTGACGTCCCGGACGAAGTGGAGCCGACCCTCGATGAGCCCCCAGCAGACGCGCGGTCACAGCGCCCCTGCGCCGCGAGCCGCGGGCGCTCTTGTCATCCACCACCACGGCGTCGGTACCGGCCGGGCCGCATCCCGACGCATCGGCCGGAACGGCGGTCGCGCCGTGCTTCGTCGTCCTCGCAGCGGCCCGACGGGCCATCGTCACACTGCCGTGACCACCACACCTATTCGGTCAGCAAAGCTCTGAAACCGCGCTGGGGCGAGCCCTCAATCGGTTTCGCGGGTTCGCCGAAGGGTACGAATTGCTCGCCGCAGCGCTCGCCTCACCCATGCGGCCCCTGTCCCCCTGAAACTGTGCGAACGCTGGACCCCCGTCTCCCCAATGAACGTGATATTCGAGGGTTCAACCACCTGCACACACCAACTCCTACATCAGCGGAGAGATCAGTGAATGCGAGTGACGGCCACACGGAAGAAGCCTCTGATGAAGCAGTGCTCCGCAGGCTTGCGGATGCTATTGGGCCGTGCCCCGAGAGGGTGACGGAGAGCGTGAAGGCTTTATTTCAAGTTTTAAGCACTCAGCGAAAAGTGGATGGGCGCTCCATCGCGAAGGACCGCGGCCCTGTCTCCTTGAGTTGATCAATGGGCGCACCGGATATTTCGGAGCGTTGGGCCTGACGCCGGTCGAGCCCGCTCCAGATGCTTCGGACGGCGCCCCCTGGCAGAGCCGACCAGGTCCCGCGCGACACCCTGCGCGACACTGACTTCGTCGTACGGCTTCGGCTCTCCCGGCTTCCGCCAGGGCGGACCTTCACGAGCCGATGTACAAGCGCATCGTTCAGCCGTTCCCGTTCCCCGCATCCCCGAGGCTTGCGGCCGAGCGTCTCGAGTCGGCAGGAGCTGCCGACGTCCCTGGGCTGCCGCGAGCGACGACTGTGGGCGGAGGAGCCGACCGCAAGGAAATGACGGTCGGAGTTCCTGTGGCGGAGTGTCCGTGGTCTCGTCGACCGGGCATTGGTGCTGGATGTGACGGCTGAGCAGACAGCCGGTGCAATACCGAACTCTCCTCTTCGACCGGCTCGTCGGTGCGATTGCCCAGCCGGCCGACTTCGAGGCTGTCCCCGTGGGGCCACTGGCCGATCGGGCCGGGTATGCACTCTGGGCTGCCCCTCTGGGGCCTCGTGGAGGCGTTCCAGGGACGTGACCCGCAGCTGCGGGGCCCTGCTGAGCAGTACGGACGGGCCACTGCCGATGGCTTCATGCACCGGCCGGCACTGCGCCGATCCCTGAACCCCACCGGCGCGGCGAGACGCAGACGACTGCACCGGGAGATCGGCTGCTCACTTGTCCACGTCTCCGCCGGCTCCCTTGGTGAATTGCATCCAAGTGACCTGTATCCACAGCGGTGTTCGCGGGCTCTTCATGGTGTCCGGTCATCTCAGCCTCGACAGCACGAGAGTAGTTGAAACGCGACCATGCCGCGCGTCCGGGAGGGGGGAGCAGGTTTGGCCGGCGAGAAGAACGGCGGCGCCGGTGTGGCCTGCCCCGGCCACCCGGGGCGAGGAGAAGGACGAGTCGCCCACTCCGGTTTGCTCGACCCACTGGACGACCCGGCGCGTTACCCCCATCTGATGTCCGATCACCAGTGATCCACGAAATCCAGGGACGGAAATGAGCACTCTCGACACGACTCCCGCCGGCCGCTGCCCGATAGATCATTCTGCCAGGCGTCCTCCGATCACGATCCGAGCTGCTGATCTCCCGGCACCGAGCGCGCCGGGAGCCTTGCAGACATACCTTTTCACGAAGTACCAGACGGATTGGCTCGAGAAGGTCCGGGACAAGCTCGGCCACCGGTTCAAGCTGCAGCTCAGGCCCGGTCCCGACATGTATGTCATTTCCGACCCGGTGGATGTCAGGGAAATGTTCCACGCGTCTCCCGACGTCCTGCACACCAGCAACGGCAACGATGTCTCCCGGAAGTTCTTCGGCAGGACCGGCCTCGCCTTCCTCGATGGGGACGAGCACAAGGTCAGGCGGAAGGAACTGCTGCCGAGCTTCAAGGGCACGGCGTATCAGCGAATCAAGGCCGCGATCGAGGAAATGGCCGAGCGTGACATCCCCAACTGGCCGCAGAACAAGGTGATGCCGCTGCGGCCGATCATCCACCGGTTCACCGTCGAGGTGATCCGCGAGGTCGTCTTCGGCAAGGTCGTTCCTTCGCGCTGGAACGAAATGATCGAAGAGATCATGGGTGTGGTGGAGCTCAACAACCACATGACGGCGGCCTTCCCGCTGGAGCAGATGTCGCGCTTTTCGAACTGGGTGATCAAGTCGATCCCGAGCACCGGCCTGGCCCCCTTCCTGAAGCACCGGCGCCGCGCGGACGAACTGCTCTTCGAGGCCTTCAACGAGCGTCGGGCGATCGGCCAGCTCGGCGACGACCTGTTGTCGATGATGCTCAGCATCGAAGTCGACGGCCGCAAGCTGACCGATGTGGAACTGCGCGACGAAATCATGACGTTGTTCCTCGCGGGTACGGAGACGACCGTGTCGTCCGTCGCATGGGCGCTCGAGTACCTGAGCCGGTTCCCCGTCGAACTCGAGCGCTTGCGGGACGAGATCGACGCAGGCGAGACCGATGACTACCTCGAGGCGGTCTGCTACGAGGTGCTGCGCCTCCGCCCGCCGCTGCCGCTGCTCATGCCTCGTGAGGTGATGGCCCCGATCCAGATCGGCGGCGTGTACTACGAGCCCGGCGACATCGTGTGGGCGAGTGCCCATCTGCTGAGCACTGATCCGCACAATTTCGAGGAACCCAAGGCGTTTCGCCCCGAGCGGTATCTCAATGTCAAGCTGGATCTGAGCGCCTGGGCCCCGTTCGGAGGCAACATCACCCGTTGCCCCGGCGACAAGATCGCGATCGACGAGATGAAGAGCGTGCTGCGCGTTGTCCTCACTCACTTTGATCTGCACCGGCCCGACAAGACGCCGGAGCGGGTGCACCACCGGGGAATCCTCATCAAGCCTGAGCACGGTGCTCGCATGGCACTCCGAGCCCGCACTCGGAAGGCTGTCGCTGTATGAGGATTCCGAATGACATGTATACCGCCAGGCCCTGGCGTATCCATGAGTTCACACAAGACTTCACACTCGAGGACGTGTGGGCACTGCCGACGCCGGGCGGGCCGGACGATCTGCCGCGACTGGTGAAGCAGTTCACTTCGGACGACGACTCCGAGATGTCCGCTGCCGTGCTTCGCGTCCTGTTCGCGATTCGCTGGAAGCTCGGTGCGCTGTTCCGCCTGGACCGATCCGAAGACGGCGTCGGCAAACGAGTGGCGTCGCTGCGTGACCGGTTGCCGGACGATCTGCGCGACGGGCCACGCGGACCCGACTTCGCGGTGGTGCCTCTCCGTTCCGTCTACCAGGCCGAGACGGAGTGGGCGGCCGAAATGGCCAACAAGACCGTGCACGTGGTGATGCACATCGGTTGGGTACCGGACGGGTCCGGTGGCTATCGCGGCGAGATGGCCGCGCTGGTACGACCCAATGGATGGTTCGGGAAAGCCTATATGGCCGGAATCACGCCATTCCGGCGCACATTGGTGGTTCCCTCTCTCGTTCGCGGGATCGGCCGCAACTGGTCGAAGTACTCCTGAATGCCACCCGGATTCGACAGCTCGGCGACAGGCAGACGTCGCCGAGTTCGTAGAGATGCTCCGGACCGCCGCCAACAGCCCGTCTTCGATGCGGCGCACACCAACGAGCAGGTGGACTCCGTGGTCTTCACCAGCCGCCGAGTCCATATGTGCTTCCGAAAGAAGGACAAGACATGCGCAACCTGGTGACCGGGGCCAGCGGATTCCTGGGAAGCCATCTCGTGGAGGGTCTTCTCGCCGCCGGCGAGAACGTGACGGCCCTGGTACGCAGGTCCAGCGACCGCAGCCACCTCGACCTCCTAGGGGTCGACGTCGTGGAGGCCGACCTCCTGGACCGCAGTTCGCTCATGCGCTGCGTCGAGGGTTTCGACCGCGTATTCCACTGTGCCGCACTGGTCAAGGACTGGGGCACCTGGGACGAGTTCCGAGCCGCCAACGTGACCAGCCTGCAGAATGTGCTGGAGGCCAGTAGTGCGGCGGGCGTGGGCCTGTTCGTGCACGTCAGCTCGACAGACGTCTACGGCCACCCCGATCGCCCCGTCGACGAGAGCGCGCCGTTGCGTCGGCGTGGATTCCTCTACGGCGACACCAAGATCGAGGCCGAGGAACTGCTGTGGCAGTTCGTCGACAAGCACGATCTGCCCACCGTCGTGGTGCGGCCGGCCAGCCTGTACGGACCGCGTTCGCGCACCTTCGTGGATGACGCGCTGGAGCTGCTGCGCCAAGGTGTCCCCATGCTCCCGGCAGACCGTTCGGCGGGGCTCACCGAGGTCACGAACGCCGTGGACGCGATTCTGCTCGTCGCGTCCGACGCGCGGAGCGTGGGCCGGGCATTCAACATCACCGATGATTCAACGGTCAGCTGGCAGACCTACTTCGAGCGCCTGGCCGAGATCGCGGGCCTGCCGCAGCCGCGCTTCGTCCGGATTCCCCGCCGTGTCGCGTACGCCGCCGCATGGGGGATCGAGGCCACCTATCGCGGGCTCCGTCTTCGATCGAGTCCGCCGCTGACCAGGCTGGCGGTGGACATACTGACGACAGAGCAGGGCTTCTCCAGCGAAAGACTCCGATCCGAGTTCGGGTACCGCCCGCGGATCGACTTCGACGAGGGAATGCGCCGGCTGGGCGAAGAGCTGCGAGGACGACGGACCCCGACCGGCACCGGGGGATAGCGGCGCGGCGGGACACCACTCCGACAGTGCCGCGACCGGTTCCGTACGGCTCCGCCGGGCGTTCGCTCCGGTGGCGGCCCAGCCGGGGCCGGAGGTCGAACAGTCGCTCCACGATTCCGGCGAGGCATGCCGGAATCGTGGAGCCGATGAGCAACCGGAAGCCGGTGAACCCCTACTGAGCCGCCGCACGGTGCGTGGTCGACCACGTCATCGCAGCACATCGAGACCGTCATGGGGAGGAACTGTCATCGGCGCACAGCATGTGGCGCGCGAGTCCGAGTCCGGACTGCCCATTGAGCCGGTCCATGGACCGGACGCGCTCGCGGAGTGGGAGCCGGCCGACAAGCTGGGTGGGCCCGGCCACCTGCCCCTTCGCGCGGGGTGTCCACCCGTCGATGCACACCGGGCGGCCGTGGACGGTGCGCCAGTACGCCGGTCTCGGCACGTCCGTCGAGTCCAACGCCCGGAACAAGCAGCTGATCGCGAAAGGTACGACAGGTCCGTCGGCGTCCTTCGACCTGCCGACCCAGATGGGCCACGACGGCGCCACCCCTGCTCGCAGGGCTGCCGACCCGCCCGACTCGCAACACGCAGAGGACCAGTGAAGGACGTATGAGCCGGGGAAACCTGCTGGCCATCAGCGACCTCCATGTCAATCACGCGGAGAACCGCAAGATCGTGGAGGATCTACGACCGATAACCGATGAGGACTGGCTGATCGTCGCGGGCGACGTGGGTGAGTTCTCCCACGACATCGCCTGGGCGCTCACTGCCTTGAGCGACAGGTTCGCCCGGGTCATCTGGGCCCCTGGCAATCACGAACTGTGGACACCCCCCGATGACCCCCTGCAACTGCGCGGGCGGCAACGGTACGAGCACCTCGTGGAACTGTGCAGAGGCCTCGGCATCCTCACTCCCGAGGACCCGTACGCCCTGTGGGACGGGCCGGGCGGGCCGGTCACGGTGGCGCCGCTGTTCGTTCTCTACGACTACACCTTCCGGGCTCCGGGCACCGACACCAAGGAAGAGTCCCTGGCCGTTGCCCACAGCCGGGGTGTCGTCTGCACCGACGAGTACTTCCTGCACCCCGACCCCTACCCCAGCCGAGAGGCCTGGTGCGATGCGAGAGTCGTGGAGAGCGAGCAACGTCTGTCGGCATGTGACCCGGCGTTGCCGACCGTGCTCGTCAACCACTATCCACTCGTCCGCGACCCCACCCATGTTCTGAGATACCCCGAATTCGCGCAGTGGTGCGGCACCGTGCGCACCGCGGAATGGCACCGCCGCTTCCGGGCGCACACCGTCGTCTACGGGCATCTGCACATCCCGCGCACGACCTGGCACGACGGGGTGAGGTTCGAGGAAGTCTCCGTCGGCTACCCACGTGAATGGCGTCGTCCCGGCCACCCCGCCGTAGGGCTTCGCCGCATTCTGCCGCAAGAGTCCGCGTCCGGAGGACGGCACCTATGATCGAACTCATCCTCCCGAGCCATGTCGCCGCCTCGGAGGCCTTCCGCGACCCGCTGGGAGCAGTCCTCTTCCCGTCGGAGCGCCGACTCATCGAGAAGGCGGTGGATTCGCGGAAACGCGAGTTCACCACTGCCCGACTGTGCGCCCGCAAGGCCCTCGGCATGCTCGGCCTGCCGCCCCGGCCCATCCTTCCCAATGACCACGGAGCCCCTCAGTGGCCCGAGGGAGTCGTCGGCAGCATCACCCACTGCGCCGGGTACCGCGCAGCGGCGCTCGCCCGCACCACCGATGTGATGCTGCTGGGCATCGACGCCGAGCCGAACCTGCCGCTGCCGAAGGGAATCCTGGAGTCCATCGCGCTGCCCGAAGAACAGCGCAGGGTACGCAGAATGAGGCGTGTCGCGCCCGAAGTCCACTGGGACCGCCTGCTGTTCGGCATGAAGGAATGCGTCTACAAGAGCTGGTACCCGTACACGGGACAGCGCCTGGAGTTCGAAGACGCCGACATCTCCTTCGACGCCGGCGTCGCCACGTTCACCGCGCAGCTCCGTCTGCCGCACGACCCCCCACGCAGGCCATCGACCGACCGCCTCGAAGGCCGGTGGCTGGCCCACAAGGGTCTGCTGATCACCGCCATCTCCCTCGCGACAACGAGCCCGTGCAAGGCTGGCGATGGCGTGTCGAGTGCGGCGGCTCCGCCCGGGGTTCACATTCGCTGATCGGTCACGACGCCCGGGCCGTGCGTCCCGCGGCGGTCGTCGCACCGGATCTCGGTGCCGTCGGTGATCCCCGTTCACCCGCTCGCGCCGAGATCGGTCGAGGACCTCGGCGAGTGTCCGTGCAGTCCGGAAGCGATGGTGCGGCCGCGGCTCGCGAGCGGCGGCCGCACCTCACCGATGGCACGGCCTGGAGATCGAAGACGAGGACGGGTAAGTGGTCCAGCTCCAGGCGGTGGAAGCCGATCTCGTCCAGGGCCCAGGCAGTGAGCACCCTGAGAGCACCGCAGGCCACGCCGGCGCCGCGGGCGGCCGGGAGCACCCAGTACGCGACGTTGGCGATGCCGTCGTCGAAGTCCAGGCCGCGCAGGGCGATCCGGCCGAGCACCTCGCCGCCGCCGCGGGTGACCGCCCAGTGTCCGCCCTTCTCTCGTTGCCAGTCCTGGCGATAGGCGTCGAACCATTCCCGGACCTGGGTCCCGGTCAAGGGGCGGCGCGTGTGCCAGCGGCAGATCTCGTCATAGACCGACAGGGGTCGGCGGCCGACCTCGACCTGAGTAGCGGCGGCCCGGTTCAGCAGGGCCTGCAGCGGGCTGGCCTCCTGGCCCGCAGATCGCTCGTGACGAGGCTGGAGAGGCACTTCTCCGGTCGTGGTCCGGCGTCCCTTCCCGGTGGGCAGACCGTCCCAGTGCGTGTCGGCGACGACACGGGCCCCGCGGCCGACGGCTCGGGGATGGGAGGCCAGCAACGGCTGCCACCGGCGGCGGCCAGGGTGGAATGCAGCATCACCTGGGACTTCGTCGCCCGGATCTCGACCAGCAGTGCCGAGCAGCAGACCTCACCGCGTCAACAACTGTCCCATTTCATCCGTACGAAGCTGGGGACGTTCGTGTGTACGCCGACGGCCGGAGCCACGTCGGGCCACCGCTGCCAGTACCGCGCGTCGCACACGCAGGGTGCGGATCTGCACCTCCAGCGCTTCGGCGTGCGCTGCGGCGAGCCGAGGGAGCGAGATCTCCCGGTCCACGACCTTCCGGATCGTGGGGAGGTCGAGGCCCAGGTCGCGCAGGGTACGCACGAGGTCCAGGCGTGCGACGGCGTCGATGCCGTAGCGGCGGTAGCCGGCCGGGCTGCGCTCGGTCGGCGGCACGATCCCGGAATCGGAGTGGAACCGGATGGCCTTGACCGTCAGGCCGGTCCGACGGGCCAGATCACCGATCGAGTAGCGCGCTTCGCCGTCGTTCATGCCCCCACCCTCGTGTCTCCTTCCTACGGGAGACTCGAGCAGGTCTGCTGAGCTTGAGTGTCACGGTCCGGCACGGAGATGTGATCTTCGGGAACGCCGCCCTTGCCCGCCTCGTGCCCCGCTTGCTCACTGTGTTCCGCCGAGGGGACGGGTGACGTGTCCCCAGCCGATCTGCCCGCCCGCAATCGGTGCGGGCGCGGCCCTGCTGCTTCCAGTGCGGTGGAGATCGCAAACGGGCCCCGTCCCGAACGCACGGCATATGCGCGCAGTGTGCTGCGGCTCCACCTGGCAGATCCGAATCCTGCTGCTCCTCACAGTGGCGGTCGGGCGGGTGTGTGACGAGCGTTACTGCCCATGATCGGCCGAGGTCACATCTCCGTAATGGGCGTTTCGTACTGTCGAGGACACGTTCGATCAACAGAGAGGCCATCCGGTGCCCCCACAGGACTCGTCGACGGCCGCCTCGCAGGTGCGGACGGTCTGCTCGTACTGCGGTGTGGGCTGCGGCATGGTCCTCGAGATCGCCTCCGGCCCCGACGGCCGTCGCAAGGTCCTCAAGGCATCGGGCGACAAGGCCCACCCCGCCAACTTCGGCAGGCTCTGCACCAAGGGTGCGACGACGGCCGACATGCTCGCCGCCCCAGGCCGGATGACCACCGCACTGATGCGCGCCGAGCGAGGGGCCGAGCCGGTGCCTGCCGGTGTGGACGAGGTGATCACGCGGACGGCCGGGCGGCTGCGGGCGATCATCGACGAGCACGGCCCGGACGCTGTTGCGTTCTACGTTTCCGGGCAGATGAGCCTGGAGGCCCAGTACCTGGCCAACAAGCTGGCCAAGGGCTTTGTCCGCACCAATCAGATCGAGTCCAACTCCCGTCTGTGCATGGCGAGTGCGGGCACCGGCTACAAACTCTCCCTCGGCGCCGACGGTCCGCCCGGTTCCTACCAGGACTTCGAGCACGCGGATGTCTTCTTCGTCATCGGCTCCAACATGGCGGACTGCCACCCGATCTTGTTCCTGCGGCTGATGGAAAGGGTGAAGGCGGGGGCCAAGCTGATCGTCGTCGACCCGCGACGCAGCGCCACCGCCGACAAGGCCGACCTCTTCCTGCAGATCAAGCCGGGGGCCGACCTGGCTCTGCTCAACGGCCTGCTGCACCTGCTGGTGGAGAACGGCGACACGGACGCCGGCTTCATCGCGGAGCGCACCGAGGGCTGGGAGGCGATGCCGGAGTTCCTTGCGGACTACCCGCCCGCCACGGTCGCCGAGATCACCGGCATCCCGGAGGCGGACATCCGCCGGGCGGCGCAGCTGATCGGCGCGGCGGGGGAGTGGATGAGCTGCTGGACCATGGGGCTCAACCAGTCCACCCACGGCACCTGGAACACCAATGCCCTGATCAATCTGCACCTGGCCACCGGCGCGATATGCCGCCCTGGCAGCGGTCCGTTCTCCCTCACCGGTCAGCCCAACGCCATGGGCGGCCGCGAGATGGGCTACATGGGCCCCGGACTGCCCGGTCAGCGGTCGGTGCTGGTGGACGAGGACCGCGCCTTCGTGGAGGCGTTGTGGGATCTTGAGCCCGGCACGGTGCGCAGGGACGGATCGGGCAAGGGCACCGTCGAGATGTTCCAGCGGATGGCGGGCGGAGAGATCAAAGCCTGCTGGATCATCTGCACCAATCCGGTCGCTTCGGTCGCCAACCGTAAGACGGTCATCGAGGGTCTCGAAGCAGCCGAACTCGTCATCACGCAGGACGTGTTCGCCGACACCGAGACCAACGCCTACGCCGACGTCATGCTGCCGGGCGCCCTGTGGACCGAGACCGAGGGCGTACTGATCAACAGCGAACGCAACCTCACCCTCGCCCAGCCGGCTGTGGACCCGCCGGGGGAGGCGCTCGCGGACTGGCGGATCATCGCGCGTATCGCCTGCGAGATGGGATACGCCGATGCCTTCTCCTACACCGGCGCCGAGGAGATCTTCGAGGAGATCAAGCGCGCCGCGAACCCGAAGACCGGCTACGACCTGCGGGGCGTGACGTACGAGCGGCTGCGGGCCACGCCCGTCCAGTGGCCCGCCGCGACTGCCGATGGCCCGGACCGCAACCCGATCCGCTATCTGGGCGAGGACGGCAACGGCCCGGTGTTCCCGACGGCAAGTGGACGGGCCGTCTTCTTCGCCCGCCCGCACATCCCGGCCGCGGAGATGCCCGACGACGACTACCCGTTCGTCCTCAACACCGGGCGGCTCCAGCACCAGTGGCACACCCTCACCAAGACCGGCAAGGTCGCCAGGCTCAACAAGCTCGACCCGGCGCCGTTCGTCGAACTGCATCCGCAGGACGCTGAAAGGCTGGGGATCGGGGAGGGCGATTCGGTCGAGATCGCATCCCGGCGCGGCCGGGCCGTGCTGCCGGCCGTTCTGACGGACCGGGTGCGGCAGGGCTGCTGCTTCGCACCGTTCCACTGGAACGACCTGTTCGGGGAGTACCTGAGTATCAACGCGGTGACCAGCGACGCCGTCGACCCGGTCTCCTTCCAGCCCGAGTTCAAATTGTGCGCGGTGACGCTGGCCAAGGTGGCCACTCCGGTAGTCGTGGCTCAGGCGCCCGTTGCCGCACGCGGCGAGGTGCCGGCGGCGATGGTGCCGACCGCCGTCCGGCCCGGCGCGGCCTCGGTCCTCGGGCTGGAGAGCACGCCACCGCCCGTACTCGCCGAGCATGAGCGCCAGTACCTGGTCGGCTTCCTGGCCGGACTGGGATCAGGCGCGCCTGGCGTTCCCGTGCTGCCGGCCGGTGCGCCGTTCCGCGAGGAGCACGCGCGGTGGGTGAACGGTGTGCTCGCCGGCATGTACTCGCGTGCCCCGCAGAGCACAGAGGAAGCGACGACGCAGGCCACTGCCCAGGGCCGTGAAGTGGTCGTCCTGTGGGCCTCGCAGACGGGCAATGCCGAGGAGTTCGCCGCGGCCGCCGCCGACCGGATCACCGCGACCGGCCACCGTGCCGAGCTCGTCGGTATGGACGACACCGACCCGCGCGCCCTCCCTCCCGCTGCCGACCTCCTGTTGATCACCAGCACGTTCGGTGACGGCGACGCACCCGACAACGGATCCGGGTTCTGGGACGCCCTGACGGCTGCGGACATCCCGCGCATGGACGGCAGGCGGTACGCGGTCCTGGCCTTCGGGGACTCCTCGTACGACGACTTCTGCGGCCATGGACGTCGCCTGGACCAGCGTCTGGACGAGCTGGGGGCCGTACGCCTGGCCCCGCGCACCGACTGCGAACCGGACTACGAGCTCCCCGCCCGCGCATGGCTCGACCAGGTCCTCAGCAACCTCACCGCACAACCGACGACCGGCTCGGCCCCCGCACCGGCTGTCGCCCCTGTCCGCAGTGCCCAGCCGGCCCCCGCCGCCGCCCGGCTCACCGGCAACCGGCTCCTCAGCCTCCCCGGCGCGGGCAAAGAGGTCCGGCGGTTCACTTTCGACACCAGCGACAGTGAGACTCCGCTTGCCTACGAGGTCGGCGACGCCCTCGGTGTGCATCCCGTCAACTGCCCCGATCTCGTGACCGAATGGCTGGCCGTCACCGGTCTCGACCCGGCCGCCGCCGTCGACGTCGCCGGCGTCGGCGAGATACCCCTCACCGACGCCCTGCACCGGCACCTGGACATCACCAAGCTCACCCCGGCGCTGCTGGGCTTCATCACCGAGCGCACCGGCGACCGCGACCTGAAGAAGATGCTGCGCCCCGACAACAAGGGCGAACTCGCCCGGTGGTCCTGGGGCCGTCAGGCCGTGGACGTCGTCGCCGAGCGCCCCGTCCGCGCCACCCCGAACGAGTGGGCCGGTGTCCTCAAACGCCTCCAGCCCCGCCTGTACTCGGTATCGTCCAGCCCGCTCACCGACCCCCACCAGGTGTCGCTGACGGTCTCCGTCGTCCGGTACGAGAATGTCCACGGCCGCCTGCGCAAGGGCGTGTGCTCGCCGTTCCTCGCCGATGCCGTCGACGGCGCCACGGTGCCGGTCCTCGTCCAGCGCTCCCCGCACTTCCGGCCCCCGGCCGACCCCGACACACCGATGGTGATGGTCGGCCCCGGGACCGGAGTGGCACCCTTCATCGGCTTCCTCGAGGAACGCCGAGCCCGTGGCCACCGAGCCCCCGGCTGGCTCTTCTTCGGCGAACAGCACCGCGCCACCGACTTCTACTACCAGGACGAGCTGACCGCCTTCCTCGCCGATGGCACCCTCACCCGCCTCGACACCGCCTTCTCCCGCGACCAGCGCGCCAAGATCTACGTTCAGGACCGGATGCGCGAACACGGTCCCCTGCTCTGGTCGTGGCTCCAGGACGGCGCACACTTCTACGTCTGCGGCGATGCCGCGCGGATGGCCAAGGACGTCGACCAGGCGCTGCGCGACATCGCAGTCGCACACGGCGGTCTCGACGAGGACGGAGCGGTTCTCTACGTCAAGCAGCTGGCCGCCGACAAGCGGTACGTCCGCGACGTCTATTGAGGTGCGTGGGGGAACCGGCGTGGGTTCTGGTTCCCGCCAGGGCGCCCTGGTCATCATCCGCCCGGTTCGCCCGCGGCGGCATCGGCTCAGAGGGCCACGACGGTTGCTTCGGTCGCTTTGATGCTGGTCCAGACGGGAGTTCCGTCGGCGAGGCCGAGTTCGGCGGCGGCCTGCGGGGTGATCTCGGCGACGAGGTCAGGCGCGTGCTCCGACGTGATCAGGACACGTAGCCGGCTCCCGCTGGTGGTGATCTCCCGTACGGCGCCGGGCCACACATTGCGAGGGCTGCCGCTGGGCCTGTCGCGGTGAACGGCGACGGCTTCCGGAGCGATGATCGCGAGGGCGTCGGAGCCGACCGGGAGAGGGTCCGCGACGACGAGCGTGCCGCCGCCGGTGAGCTGGATGCCCTCGGCGGTGGCGGTGCCGGGCCAGGCGTTGCGGCCGAGCATGCGGGCGACCCAGGGGGACCGCGGGTGGCGGGTCACCTCGGTGGGCGGGGCGTCCTGAATGGCGCGTCCGTCGTCGAGTACGAGGACCCGGTCGGCGAGCGCGACGGCTTCGACGGGGTCGTGAGTGACGATCAGGCAGACGCCGCCGAAGCCGTCGAGATGACGGCGGAGGGTGTGCCGGACGTGGGCTCGGGTGGTCTGATCGAGGGCGGCGAGCGGTTCGTCGAGGAGGAGGAGCCGGGGGCGGGCGGCCAGTGCCCGGGCGAGCGCAACACGCTGGGCCTGTCCGCCGGAGAGCTGAGCCGGTCTGCGATGGGCGAGACGGCCGACGCCGAGCCGGTCGAGCCATTCCTGGGCGCTGCGGCGGGCTTCGGCGCGGGGGACGCCGTGGGCGTGCAGTCCGTACGCGGTGTTGGCGAGGGCGCTCATGTGCGGGAAGAGGGCACCGTCCTGCGGGACCCAGGCCACGCCCCTGCGGTGCGGGGGAAGGCCGGTGACATCGTGATCGCCGAGCCGGAGTTCGGCGTGGGCGCGTGGGGTGAGGCCGAGCAGTGCGCGCAACAGGGTGGTCTTCCCGGCCCCGTTGGGGCCGACGACGGCGATGGTGGTGCCGGGTTCGGCGTCCAGGGTGAGCCGGTTGAAGCCGGTGACCTCGGCGTGCAGGGACCAGAGCTCTTGCGGTGCCGAGTGCTGGGTGGCGTCGGGCTCGGGAAGGGGTGCCGATGCCGCCTCGTCCACCGGAGGCCCGGGTACGTGCGCGCGGGCGGCGGGCGTGCCGGCCCAGCGGCCGCGCAGCGCGACGAGCACCAGCATCGCGATGGCGAGCAGCAGCAGAGAGACCGACGTCGCGGCCTCCGGCTCGTCCTGGAGCAGCAGATACACCTGCAGCGGCAGCGTCTGGGTGGTGCCCGGGAGATTGCCCGCGAAGGTGATGGTGGCGCCGAACTCGCCCAGCGCCCGCGCCCAGGTCAGGGCTGCTCCCGCGATGAGGCCGGGGGCGACCATCGGCATCGTGACGGTGAAGAACACCCGCACCGGTGAGGCCCCGAGGGAGGCGGCAGTCTCCTCGTAGCGGGGACGGAGCCCGCCCAGCGCGCCTTCGAGGCTGATGACGAGGAACGGCATGGCGACGAAGGTCGCAGCGAGGACCGCGCCCGAGGTGTGGAACGGCAGGGTGATGCCGAAGGTGTTCTCCAGCCAGGGCCCGAGCAGCCCGCGGCGGCCGAACGCGAGGAGCAGCGCGACACCGCCGACGGTCGGTGGCAGCACCATGGGCAGCAGAACGAGGGAGCGCACGAACGCCTTGCCGGGGAACGGGACGCGGGCCAGCAGCCACGCCAGCGGTACGCCCAGGACCAGGGACAGAGCGAGGGCCCAGAACGAGACCAGCAGCGAGAGCTTCAGCGCCTCGGTCGTTCCCGGGCTGGTCAGATGGCTGCCGAGTTCCGGCCACTGGGTCCGTACGAGGATCCCGACGAGGGGGAGGAGCAGGAAGGCGACGGCCAGCAGTGCGGGGATCGCCAGGGCGACCGGGGTGCGGGGGCCCGGTGTGCGACTGCGGATTCGTTTCATCGGGGATACCTGGGGCTCGGGGAGACGGATGAGTGAAGGGGGCTGTCAGTTCCCCCGGAACGGACAGCCCCCTCACGGCAATCGCCCGAACTACGGCTTCTGGAAGCCCGCGTCCTGGAGGATCTTCTGTGCCTCGGGCGTGGACAGCCACGCGACGAACGCGGCGGCGGCCTCGGCGTTCTTGGACTGCTTCAGCGTGGCGGCCGGATATGCGGCGACGGCGTTCTGCGCGTCGGGGATCTCGACGGCGTCGACCTTGTCAGGGGCCGTTGCGGCGTCCGTCTTGTAGACGAGACCCGCGTCGGCCTCGCCGAGCTCGACCTTGCTGAGCACGGCCCGGACGTTCGGCTCCTGCGAGACCGGCTTCACCGTGATCTTCTGGGCGTCGAGGATCTTCTTGCTGTACTTGCCGGCCGGCACTTCGGGGGCGGCGAGGACGACCTTCAGCTTCGTGTCCGCGAGGTCCTTGAGCGCGTCGACCCTGTGCGGGTTGCCCTCGACGGTCGCGATGACGAGGCGGTTCCTTGCGATGACGGTCGGGGTGCCGGTGTCCGTCTTCACGCCGTCCATGCTTTTGGTGTCGGCGGTGACCAGGGCGTCGGCCGGAGCCCCCTGCTTCACCTGGGCGACCAGCTCCTGCGACCCGGCGAAGGAGAACGTGATCTTCGTCCCCGGGTTCTTCTTCTCGTACGCGGCGCCGGCGGTCTTGAACACATCGGTCAGTGAAGAGGCTGCCAGCACAGTCAAGTTGGCCTTGGGAGTGCCTGTGGCGGACCCGGTGGCCTTCGCGCTGCCGGTGTCCTTCTCGGAGCCGTCGTTGCCGCATGCCGTGAGCGGAACGAGGAGTGCAGCGGCCAGTACCGCAGCGGCGGCGCGGTGTCTGGTGAAAGTGAGGGACATGAGAGTGGAACTCCCTGGGGGACATGGTCGGCCGGTGCCGTCCGAGCGGATGGTGATGAGCCGCGCCGGTGACGGCGACGCCACTTGGTTGCGCGAGGGGTCAGGTGCGATCGATGTGCACGCTGGTCGACTTCACGCGGGCGGTGGCCTGCATGCCGACCTCCAGACCCAGTTCCTCGACGGCCTCCCGGGTCAGGAGTGAGACGAGCCGGTGCGGACCTGCCTGGATCTCGACCTGCGCGGCGACGTCGCCGAGCTTCACGGCGGTGACGATGCCGGGGAAGGCGTTGCGGGCCGAGGTGTAGGAGGAGTCGTCCTCGCCATTGCCGCTCTGGGCGACCTCGATGGAGAAGGCGGCCAGATCGCGGCCGTCGATGAGACGGCGGCCGCTGTCGTCGCGATGGGTCGCGACCCGGCCGGCGTCCGCCCAGCGGCGCGCGGTGTCGGGACTGACGCCGAGCAGACGTGCCGCCTGTCCGATGGTGTAGGACTGCATGTGCGACACGGTATGGCGTTTCTCCTCACATTTGCAATTGATCAGTCGATTCTCCATGGCAGGTGCTACGGCGATTGGAGGAACGGGCAATTGCGCCGCGGAGGGCACCCTGTCTTGCGATCGGATGAAGCGCAGGTCTCCTCATCGTTTGCCGGGCCGGACACAGGGACGGCCCGGTGCTTGCGATGCGTCGCCGAACGGTTGCGAAGGGTGTGGGTAGAGTGCAGAAGGCGCTGCAGGATATAACCGACATTCCGTCCAGCAATCGAGGCGTTTCTTCATGGGCCTGAGTATGCGTAACCAGTTCCCCGGCACCGTCACATCGGTCACCTCCGGCGAGGCCATGGCGACCGTCAAGGTGCGCCTCGACGGGGGGCAGGAGATCACGGCCGCCGTCACCGCCGAGGCCGTCAAGGAGCTGGGACTCGCCGAGGGGTCCGCCGTACGCGCCCTCGTCAAGGCCACCGAAGTGGCTCTGGCCACTGGCCCCGTCGCAGGGCTGAGCATCCGCAATCAGATCCCCGGAACGGTGAGCGACGTGGCGGAGGGCGGCGCGATGGCGAGCGTCAAGGTCGACGTCGAGGGCGGCGGCCTCACCGCGGTGATCACCAAGGACGCCGTCGCCGACCTCGGTCTCGCCTCGGGATCCTCGGTCGTCGCGCTGATCAAGTCCACCGAGATCTCGCTCGCCGACGTCTGACCCCGCGGCGGGACCCCTCCGTCGCGATCATGAGACAACTCCGTGCGCGCCTTGAGTGGGGCCTCTGGCTCAGGCCGAGGCGGTCAAGGCCACGGCAACTGCCTGCCCCGGACGCCCTCGTGACGCGTGTCGGCGAGACGCAGGTCCGCCGGCTCGTGCGGAGTTCACGGAAGGTCGATGTGGACGTTGGTCGACTTGATCCGCGCCGTGACGGTGACTCCGACATCGATGCCGAGTTCCTCGACGGACTCTCGTGTGACCAGCGAGACCAGCCGGTGAGGACCGGACTGGATCTCCACCTGGGCGGCCACATCGTCGACGCGTACGGCGGTCACGATCCCGGCGAACGAGTTGCGTACGGAGGTGGCCACGCCCTCCGGTACCGGATGCATGCCCGCGGCCCGCTCCTGCGCGAACGTCGCCAGGCCCACCCCGTCGATCACGCGGTTCCCCGAGCCGTCCCGGTCCATACGCAGCCGACCGCCGTCCGCCCACCGGCGAACGGTCTCCGAACTCACACCCAGCAGCTCTGCTGCCTGCCCAATGCTGTACGACGGCACACCCGCACTCTAGGCCAGTGACCGGCAGCGGCCGCTGAGGCGGCCTGACCGCCAACCGGCCGGTGACGGACGCGATCGACCGCAGGCGCACCGACGCCGCCCGGCGGGCCTGTCCCCGCTGTTCCGGACCCACGTGAACCCCTGCCGCCGGTCCGAGCTGGACATGGCCTCCCACCCCACCGTCCCGCTGCCCGTCGTGCGTGCCCGGCCCCGCGCCGCGGCGGACGCCGGGCTCGGACAACCCCGGGGCGAAGAGCGCCTGTTCAGTCGATGACGGCGGTTGCTTCGATCTCGACCAGATGGTCGGGTACGTCCAGTGCCGCAACGCCCAGCAGCGAGGCAGGGGGTGTCGCGGTGACCCCTAGCTTCGCGGCTGCCCGACCGAGCCCCTGCATGAGCAGGGGCATCTTGTCGGGGGTCCAGTCGACGACGTAGACGGTCAGTTTCGCCACGTCGTCGAAGGAAGCGCCGACCGCGGCCAGGGCGGTGCCGATGTTGAGGTAGCACTGCTCGACCTGAGCGGCGAGGTCGCCTTCGCCGACCGTGACACCGTCGACGTCCCAGGCGACCTGCCCGGCGATGAAGACCAGCTTCGAACCGGTCGCGATCGACACCTGCCGATAGGCGTCGATTTCCGGCAATCCGTTGGGGTTCACCAGGGTGATGGCCATGCTCCCTGCCTCCATTGCTATGAGAGATGCTCTCTTGTGGTTACTGGGAAACCGTAGGAGAGTGACCGCTGACATGGAAGAACGCACTTTTCGGTGACTGGGGAACCTGATGGTGACCAAGAAGTTCAGCGGCTCGTCCGAGGATGCGGACCTGAGGCGTGCGGACTCTCTGGGGCGGGAGATCTTCTCGGACGTCGCCAACAAGTGGGCGCTCCTGATCATCGAGTCCCTCGGTGAGCGCACCCTGCGCTTCAGTGAGTTGCGGAACGAGATCGAGGGCGTCAGCCACAAGATGCTCACCCAGAACCTGCGCATGCTGGAGCGCAACGGTCTGGTCGAGCGGACGGTGCACCCCGTCGTGCCGCCACAGGTCGAGTACACCCTCACCGAGCCGGGCCAGGCCCTGCGGGTGACGATCGACGGATTGTGCGACTGGACCCACCAGTACCTCGGTCACATCGAGGCCTCCCGCCACCGCTTCGACGCCTGACGGGTTGAGGACTCGCTTGCCGTCCAGCCGCGAAGGAACGCACTCGCAGGCCCCCAAGGCTCGCGGTGCGGCCGAACCAGTCGGTCCGGCCGTCACGCAAAGCGGTCTATTGGACCGGGCCCAGCCGCGAGAGCACATCCCCACAGATTGATCACGGCCCGATACGCGACCTAGATCCCGCCGCCGGAGAGCGTGTCGACGATCATGAAGGCCAGCAGAGCCACGCCGTTGAGCCCGCAGAAGAGGATGAACGCCCCCAGGGTGATGTTGAAGCGCCGCATGAACGGCGCCTGCGGCACGAGCACGTCCGACGGGTCCTGGGGGTTGTAGCCGGCCCGGACGTACGGTTCGACGCCCCAGTGGGAGAGGACGCGGGTCATGCCGGCGCTGTCGGTGTAGAGGTACGCCCCCGGCCTGTTGGCCGGCGACGCGACGACGGTGATGCCGTGCTTGAGCAGGCGCCGCTCGCGGTTCCACGTCCACACGCAGTACACACCGACCCCGAGGCCCGCGGTCGTGATGACGCCGATCGGCACGACGGCGATGGCGAGGCCCGCGTCCCCCGCGATCCCGGCAGTCACGCACACGGCGACGACCACTCCGAGGCAGCCGAACACGAACCACTTGAGGCTGCGCATGAACTTCTCGCGCCGGGAAGGGGTGAGGGTGCGCAGGACGACGAGGGCGGAACCGTCGATCTCCTCGGTCCGCTCGGGCAACAGCGCGTTCACGGCGTCGGCGAAGACGGTGGCGGCGGCCTCGCTCACGTCCTCGATCCGGTGGACGGACGGCGTGGCGCCGGCCAGGGCCCTCAGTTCGACGGCGACGGACCGTCCCTCGGCGCGGACCCGGGAGATGGCCGCGGTGGGGATCGTCAGTTCCTCGCGCGGGCGCTCCAGGACCAGCCCCTCGCTCTCGGCGCTCAGGACGGTGCCGTCGCGGTCCTGGAGGACGGGTATGGGTGACGTGATCGACATGAGCCGGATCGTACGGACAAGCCGTCAGCCGGTGAAGCCCCTGATCGCCGGGTCGCCCGGGGCGACGGGGTGTGCCTGCGTGAGGGGTGTCCACAGGGGTGCGGCGCGGTGTGGTTCGGCTCATTGGCCGGCTGTGGACGGAGCGCGCGAAGATCACTCACGGGAACGGTGACGGACCGACTCTCGGGACCGGCCAGTTGCAGCGTCCAGACCTCGATCAGGTCCTCAGGCTCCCGCTCCTCCCGCCCCGGGCTCCATCCGGCCGTCATGACCGGACCGACGTGACCGAGCACCGCCTCGGCTTCGATGCCCGCCGGCGTGACGACATCAGCTGCCACATCAATGGCGTCCGCCAAAGCGGAACCAGCTCAATCACTGAAGGTTTGCATCCGGGCTCGGGGAGATATCCCTGCGTCTCGACAATTGTGTCCGTGGGTGGCCATGGCCGCCGTCGGCCATAAAGGGCCTACTCTCGATGGGCGTGATCTGACAAAGTCGTACCTGAACTGACGCGGGACCACGTCAAATGAACCGAACCGTACGACCTTGCGCAAGCGCGCTCAGAGCCAATGGATGGGGTCAAGGACAGCGCTTTCCCTGCAATTCCCATTGACTCTGCTGACCGGCGAGGCGACGTGTTTCATCGGCACCATGCCGGAACCGGTGCTGCGAGCAACGTCGAAGGGTACTTACGTCGCCCCTATTTTTCCTGTTGAGCCTCCTTGTGCGAAGGTCTCCACAGGAGGGCCCGGACCGCTCCTACACGACTTGAAAGCGAAACAGTGCCGGACATTGATATCACGCTGACAGAGCCGACTCCAGATGTAACCAAGTTGATTGATGACTGGCTGGGGAGCTACATAACCAAGCCCCATGCGGAACTGGGCCGCAGCGGTGCTGTGTGTCCGTTCGTAGAACCCTCCCGGAGAGCCGGCTGTCTCGTGCTGTACACGGCAGAATGGCGGCCGGAGTTCGGCCTCCCACACATGATGCGAATCGTCGAAAACGCAGTCGAATCCTTCGCCACCCACGAGTGGGGATCGAAGAACCCCAACCTGCACTCCCTCGTGGTAGCGGTGCCGGATCTGCCCCGCGAGGCCTACTGGTTGATCGACAAGGCGCATGAGCTCACCAAGGACCGTGTCGTAGCAAGGGGTTGCATGCTGGGGCAGTTCCACCCGACCTGCGAAGAGCCGGCAGCACGCAACAGCGGGTTCCCCGTCAACAGGTCGCCCGTGCCGTTGTTCGCCGTCCGGAACATGGCTCTGCACGACATCCTTTTCCTGCACGCCGACGATTTCTGGTTCGCAGAATACGAGCGTCGCCATGGACGGCATTACGAGAAGCCGGACCGACTCGACCCTGATTTCGTCAAACTATTCGAATCCGCGCGTGCCCGACTGGCGGGGGATCTCGAACCGGCGCACTGACCCGAGCATCAGCCGAATCCGATGACTTCGCAAGCGTCCACCAGAGCCTGGCCTTTGGAGAAATGAAGACCAACATGGAGCAGCTGAGTTCCTGTCCGGTGCTGCAGCACGGCAGTGAGGGCGCACCCCCCTACGTCACTTACGCCCACATGGACAGACTGCACGAATTGCAGCAACCTCGATCCGATTCACCACGGGAATTGACGTTCCTGCTCATAAGCCATGTCAAGGAACTGCTGTTCCGCGCTGTGCTCGTGGAGGTCGACCAGGCTCGTGAACAGCTTCGCGAGAGCGAGGTCGACCAGGCGTGCGAGAGTCTCTCGCGCGCCGTGCGTGCCCAGCGGCTCCTGGTGAACGTATGGGACACGATGACGGCGCTGTCCCCGGATGAGTTCCTTGCCTTCCGCGACATCCTCGGCGAGGCATCAGGCACTCAGTCCTTCATGTACCGGGCACTGGAATTCACGCTCGGCAACAAGGACCCTCGGACCGTGGCTCAGTGTTCCGGCTACATGGACCTCTATCCAGAACTCACGAAGGCGTTCCGTGCCCCGAGTCTCTATGACGAGGCGCTGAGCCTGCTGGTCCGCCTGGGAGCCACGATTCCGCGAGACGTCTACGAGCGTGAGCCTGGTGCTCCGTACACGGCCAGCACGGACGTGGAACAGGCATGGCTCGCCGTCTACAAGGAGCCGGGTCGCTGGCGACAGGCCCATCGGCTCGCGGAGATGCTGACCGAGGTGTCGTACCAGTTCTCCCACTGGCGCGCGACCCATCTCCTCGTGGTGGAACGCATGCTCGGCAGCAAGCCCGGAACGGGCGGCACAACGGGCCTGGACTGGCTTCGTTCGGTGAACGAGCACCGCTTCTTTCCCGAACTGTGGGCTGTCCGCACACTCCTCTGATTCCCCATCCCATCGACTCAGACTGGAGGGCTGGTTGTGACTGCCGCCCCTACCCTGACCATGCGCGGGCTGGTGCCCATCCTGTTCGGACACGCCGCGTTCCAGCAACTCAATGCCGCATGCGAGCTCGGGCTCTTCGAATATCTGCACAGCGCGCCGGGGGCCCCGGCGGAGTCCGTTGCGGCCGGTACCGGCCTGAGCCCGCGCTCCGCGCAGGTGCTGTTGCTGGGGACGACCTCACTGGGCCTCACGACAAAGGGCCCTGACGGCTACCGAAACTGCGCGATCGTGGAGGAGGCGTTCCGCGAAGGCAGTTGGCAGGTGCTGAAGGACATCGTGGAGTTCCAGGCCAGGATCGCCTACCTGCCGGCCATGGACTATGCAGAGTCGCTGCGCACGGGCGAGAACATCGGTGTGCGCCACTTCCCGGGCGACACGCAGGACCTCTACACCCGTCTGGCCAACACCGAGGGTCTCGAGCAGCTGTTCTACCGGTGCATGAACTCCTGGTCGACTCTGTCGAATCCGGTGCTGCTCGACGGCGTGGACTACTCACAGGTCCAGCGGGTGCTCGATGTCGGCGGTGGGGACGCGGTCAACGCGATTGCCCTCGCGTCGGCCCACGAGCATCTGCGCGTCACCGTCCTCGACCGACCCGGTGCACTTGAAGTCGCCAAGGACAAGATCGCCCAGAGTGGTCTGGCCGACCGCATCGACACCTGTTCCGCGGACCTGTTCGACGATGCCTACCCGACCGGCTACGACTGCATTCTGTTCGCGCACCAGCTGGTGATCTGGACTCCCGAGCAGAACAAGGCCCTGCTCGGCAAGGCGTTTGACGCGATGGCCGACGGAGCCCGTGTGCTCATCTTCAACGCCTTCTCCGACGACGACGGCACCGGCCCGCTGTACGCCGGACTGGACAGCGTCTACTTCGCCACGCTGCCCTTCCGCGGCAGCACCCTCTACCCGTGGCAGCACTACGAGGAGTGGCTGCGGCACTGCGGGTTCTCCAAGATCAACAGGGTCACGATCAACACCTGGACACCCCATGGAGTCATCGAGGCCTACAAGAGCTGAGGCAAGAGGCAACGGTGCTGTGTTCGGACGAGGCCGGTCCGAGCACAGCACCGTCCGCCTCCTGTCAGGTGATCAACGTGGGTGTCCGGAACCGGGAGTCGTGGTGTTCGCCGGAGAGCACGACGTCGCGCAGCGTCGTCACCGCCTGATGGACGTCAGCATGGGAGACGTACAGCGCGTTGTAGCCGAAGCGCAGCATGTTCGGGGGCCGCACGTCCCCGATGACCTTTCTGGCGATCAGGGCCCTCATGAGCTGGTGGGCTTCCGGGTGAGCCAGTGTCACCTGGCTGCCCCGCAGGCCGGGTTCCCTCGGCGTCACCAGGTCGAAGCCCAAGGACACAAGGTGTTGGTCGGCGCATTCGATGAAGAAGTCGCCGAGCGAGAGGCTCTTGGCGCGCACATCGGCCATCTCGACGCCGTCGAAAGCCTCCAAGGCCGCTTCGAGAGCGAGAAGAGACAGCACATGGGGCGTACCGATCCTGGTCCGCGAGATACCAGGCGCCGGCTCGAAGTCCCGCTCCATATGAAAGGGACGGGCGTGACCGTGCCAACCGGTGAGCGGCGGCTCGAAGGTTCCGTGATGAGTCCGCGCCACATATATGAACGCGGGGGAGCCAGGGCCCCCGGACAGGTACTTGTACGTACAGCCCACGGCGATGTCGACACCCTGGTCGTCGAGCTCAACAGGCAGCGCGCCCGCGGCATGACACAGGTCCCACACCACCACCGCGCCCGCCGCGTGAGCGGCGGCGGTGACATCGGCTGCGTCCCACAACCGTCCGGTGCGGAAGTCCACCGCCCCGTAGGAGACGACGGCCACGCGCTCGCCGTGTTCCTGAAGGAAGGCGTGCACGTCCGGCACCGGTACAGCGATGACATCCAGCCCGCACAGGCCGGCCACCGACTGCGCAAGGTAACGGTTGGTGGGGAAGTGGTCGGGATCCGTGACCAACAGCGTGCGCCCCGGTCGTAGCCGCGCAGCTCCCACCAAGGCGTTGAACGTCTGGACGGACGTCGACTCACCCACCGTGATCTGCCCGGGCGCAGCTCCGAGCAAGCGGCCGATGCGGTCGCCGATCCGCAGCGGTGCTCCCCACCAGTCGTCCTCGGTCCATGCGGCAATCAGGTGATTGCCCCACTGGTCGCGAACCGCCTTCTCCAACGTCGCCGGTACGCGGCTGGAGAGTGCACCCAGAGAGTTCCCGTCCAAATAGATGGTCCCATCCGGAAGCAGAAACTTTTCTCGCCGCGAATACAGAGGATCTGCCATGTCAAGATTCTTGGCATCCCTCATGGTGGGCATGGAGCACCTCTTTCGAGTCGAAGAATCGTCGGGATTTTAACGCTTTAATAGCGCCCTGCGGGAACACGGGGCCTTTTTCGAACTCTGGAGAACGATATGTTTGTCTATGGTGAAATGACCCAGAAGGAACTCGACCGGGAGTACTCGCCGAGTTCTTGCGCGCCAGAATTTACCGCACATCTTACGCGTTATGCGACGGACAGCGACCGGGCCAGGGAAATCCTTGACCACCAGCTTGACGTCCGCTACGGGCCAGGTGCGGCGGAGTTGCTGGACTTTTTTCCGCCACGACGTCCCCAGGCCCCGCTCTTCGTTTTCGTACATGGTGGTCACTGGCAAGAGATGAGCAAGGAGGACTCCGCGTTCCCTGCCACGGACCTGGTGGAGCAGGGTGCGGGATTCATCGCCGTCGGCTACGGACTCGCACCGGAACACAGCATCGGTTCAATGGTCGCGTCGGTACGCCGGGCCCTGCGGTGGACAAGGTCCCATGCCGCAGATCTGGGGACCCGCCCCGACCTCATCTTTGCAGGCGGCAGTTCCGCCGGAGCGCACCTTGTGGCGATGGCGCTGTGTGCCGGCGCGGAGGAGCCGTGCGACGTCGCCGGGACAGTGCTCCTCAGTGGCGTCTACGACCTCGAGCCGGTGCGGTCGAGCTACGTCAACGACAAGGTGCGCATGGACGGATCGGCGGTGACCGCCTACAGCCCCATCCGGCACCTCCCTCTCGCGACGCCGAAGGCCATCGTCGCGCGGGGCGCCGCCGAGACCGCCGAATACGCCCGGCAGCACGTCGACTTCGTGAACGAGCTGAGTCGCCACGGCCTGCAGTCCGTCGATCTGCGAGTGGCTGGACGTGACCACTTCGACCTGCCGTTCGACCTCGCGTGCCGCGGTACCGCGCTGGGCGATGCCGTGCTGACCCACATGGGTCTGTGACCCACGTACCCGGCCTCGTGTCTGGCCCAAAGCGGCCATGGCCCCACCCAGTCATCCTTGCGACTCCTGTCGGCTCCCCGTTTTCACCGCTCCTGCTAACGTAATTTCCGTTGATGAGCTGTTCAAAGGTGGGGTCGAACATACCTCCTTGAGGCGCAGGGTAGTCGTGTCTTCGATTATCAAAGGATGAATGAGATGAACCTCGCCCGCGAGGTGTTCGGTATTCGCGTTGCACCCTGGTCGGGGGATTCTGCAGGGCAATCTGCGACTCCGATGCTGGAGAGCGTGGATATATCGTGGTACGGCGGATCGCGGATCCCTTCGGCAGATCCAGGAAGTGAAGCCGTGGTGCAGGCGCTTTCTGGGCTGATGGCCGTGAATGGCGCAGAAACCGGCCGACCTCGCCGTTTCGGCCTGGACGTGGCGTCCGCTGCAAGCGGTCTGCTCGCGGGTCACGGTGCTTTGGCGGCCGAGATCGGCCGTTCTCGTGGAATAGGCATCGATATCGTACGGACGTCCGTGCTTCAGGCGGCAACACTCCTGGCCGGCCAGTACATCGGTGAGGCAACGTCAGAGGAGAGCTGGGCGCCGTCGATACGCGGCAACGGTTCGCCGCCGCCGTTCGCCAGCGCGGACGGTCGGCAATTCGAAATCGATACGTTCGATCCCGAGCGCTGGGCCGGCTTCTGGCGGAGCCTGGGCGTGGACGACGCTCTTCTGGGCCGGTCGTGGACCATTTTTCAGTATCGATACGTCAAGGGGCACTGCGTACTTCCTGCCGGCCTGCACATCGCAGCGTCGTCCGCGCGGTGGTCTCAAGTGCTCGCGGCAGCTGACGAGTTCCGAGTGAGTCTGGCGCCGTTGCGGACCTGCGCGGAGATGTCTGCTGAACCTGGCTGGTCGGCCGGTCATCCCGAGCTGACGCCCTTGGCCGGACATGGCCGGGGCCCCTCTGCTCCGGAACATGCGAGCCGGGCAGGTGATTCGAAGCCCCTGCCGCTGAGCGGTATTCGTGTCGTGGAGGCCACTACCCGGGTCCAGGGTCCACTGGCCGGGCTCTTGCTGCGCATGCTCGGTGCCGAGGTCACCTGGATCGAACCGCCGCAGGGGGACATCGGCGGCATGGGCGCCTATTACCACCGCGGTAAGGGACGAGTGCCTGTCAACGTCGCGCGCCCGGAAGGCCGTGACCAACTACGCGACATGATCGCGGAATCCGATGTGTTCCTCCACAACTGGCGCCCCGGTAAGGCCGAGGAGTGGGGTCTCAGCGCGGAAGAACTGGCGTGCATCCGGCCGGGACTGGTTTTCGCCGAAGCATCCGGGTGGGCCCCTCTGGCCGACCGGGACCATGTGCTCGGTACGGAGTTCATGGTCCAGGCCTTCACAGGGTTGGCCGACACGAACACGCCCGTTCTCGAACAGCCTCGAACGACCCGGGTGTTGCTCTGCGACATCTTCGGTGCCCTGGTGGCCTGTGAAGGAGTCCTGGCAGGCCTCCTTCAGCGAGAGCGCCGGGATCACGGTTGGAAGTCCGAGACCTCGCTGCTGTGCGGCTCGATGGCCCTGCAGTCCCAGGTCACGTCCGATCATGGCTCGTCGGGGCGAACGGACGGGCGTCCGGATTGGCACCTCCTGGACGAGCCGCTGGAAACCGCCGACGGCTACCTGGCGATCACCGTTGCCGACGGTGCTGCCCGCCGAAGCCTGGGCGAAGCGCTGGGGATGCCGCTTCACGACGAGAGCGACAAGGCACTGGCGGAGCGGTTGCGTGAGGCTCCGGCAGCGCACTGGGAGAAGGCACTGGTCGAGGCCGGCGTTCCCGCTGCCGAGGTCCGTTGTGATGTGGATGCGCTGGTTCATGACGAACGTCTTGCGCCTTTGTTCGAGCCCTTCGAGGGCGGCGGGCAAGCACCGGTAGCGCCGTGGGTGTTCGAGTGACCGACGTCAGTCGGTGACTGAGTCACATCGATATCGAGGAACAACCTGTGAACGAACTGATTGCGACATTGCACGCCGCATGCAAGGAGCGGGCCGACCAGGCTGCCCTCACCTTCCGGGGACAGTCCCTGACCTACGGTGAGCTCTGGAATCGTGTCGAGCGCATGGCGGAGGCTTATCGGACGCTCGGGATCCGGGCCGAGGACCGTGTGGTCTGCCAGCTCCCGAATTCCCCGGAATACCTGATATCCATGGTGGCAGCGTGGATCTCAGGGATCGCGTTCGTCGGTGTCGACCACGATCTGACCGGACCCGAGCTGGTGTCGCTGGTCGACCGCACCGATGCTGTCGCCGTGCTGTACCAGCCTCGGGCCGGAGCCGAGGACGGCATGGAACCGTTGCACGCGGTGCGTGAGGCGTTTCCGAAGATTCACGCGATCGTGCACGGCACCGATGAGCCGGCGGGAACGACGTTCGACGACCTGCTGGACGGCACCGCCGCCCCGCAGGAGACGGACCGTGACTACACCCGCATCGACGATCTCGGGATCGCGCTGCTGCTGATGACCTCCGGCACGACCGGCCAGCCGAAGCTGGTGGTCGAGACCTACAGGGCACTGTGGTCCAAGACCGCGGCCTTCCTGGAGGCGATGCAGCCGGACAACGACGACGTATGGCTGCTCTACCCGCCGATGGCCCACGGCTTCGGCTTGAAGATGACACTGATGGCACTGGCCAGTGGCGGCCGCCTGGTCGTCATGGACCGGTTCTCGCCGAGCGGCGCGTTGGATCTGGTGACGGCCGAAAAGGTCACGGTGCTGCCCGGGACCCCGGCCCATCTCCGGATGATGCTCGACCGTCTGGACGGCGAGCGCCATGACGTGTCCTCGCTGGGATGGGCGGTCTCGGCCGCATCGCCGCTGCCCGCGGCGCTGTTGGAGCAGGTGTACACCGTTCTCGGTGTCGAGATGCTGTTCATCTACGGCTGCTCGGAGGGCTTCTACACGTTCACCACCGACCGTGCGGACATCGAGGCCGGTTCGGTCGGCCGCCGGCCGATGGACGGGCCGGAGGGTACTCCGGCCGACGGACACGCTGAGATCGTCGCGCTCGACGGTACGGGAGCCGTGGCCGGCGGCGTGCTCGGCGAGATCGTGTACCGCGCGAAGGTCCCGGTGCGTTACTGGGGGCAGGAGAGTGTGGCCGTCGACGGGTGGTACCACACCGGTGACCTCGGGATCATCGATGACGAGGGTCGGCTGCACGTGCGCGGCCGGACGAAGGAGCTCGTCAACCGGGGTGGTCTGAAGGTTTCGTGCGTCGAGGTCGAGACGGCGCTGGGGGCGTTGCCGGCCGTGGCCGACGCCGCGATCTTCCCCGTCCCCGACGAGGTGCTCGGTGAGGCGATCGGCGCGTGTGTGGTTCCGGCCGATCCCGACGATCCGATCGATCTGGAGGGGCTGAAGTCCGGCCTGCGTCATTCACTTGCACGGCACAAGATGCCGGATCGGCTGTGGATCGTGGACGCCGTCCCGCGGACGAAGATCGGCAAGATCGACCGGGCAGCCCTCTCCTCGACAGTGGCGTCATGACTGTGCAAACCGACCTTTCCCCCGCACTGCGACGCGCGACCGAGCTGCTCGCCGTACGGGGGATCGACCCGGTCGTCCAGGACGGCTATCTCGACACCCTCCGGCCTCGCCCCGACGCCATCGCCGGCGCGGACAGCAAAGGAATCCAGGCGCTCTGGGCCTCCAAGGCCGGCGCGGGTCTCTATCGATTCGCCCAGGCGCTGGTTCGGGGGGTACTGAGGGGATCCCGGACTCCGGCCGCGTGGCTGGTGCTGCCGTCCGAAGGCGTGATCCTCGATGTCGGATCGGGGCTCGGGCATGTCACCCATGTCCTGGCGGACAGAGCCGGCCCGGACGTCGTCGTGCTGGGCGCGGACATCTCCGCGCCGATGCTGGCCCGTGCGGCCAAGGCATGCACCGATCCTCGGGTCGGGTTCCTGCTGGCCGACGCCCGCCGGTTGCCCTTCGACGACGGCTGCGTCGACGGCGTGGCCTCGACCGCCGTGCTGCAGCTGGTCCCGGACCGCGCTGCCGCGCTCGCGGAGATGGTCCGCGTGCTGCGGCCCGGCGGCGTCCTCACCGTGATGATCCCCAGCACCAAGCACGGTCCGGCCAAGCTGATGTCGGCGCTGCCGGGCGGTGGAGCCCATTACTTCGACGACGACGAACTCCCCGGCATGTTCGCCGCGAACGGGCTCACGGACGTCGAAGTCCGTCAGAAGGGCTCGTTCCAGTGGGTTCGCGGCCGCAAGATCTGAGCGTCCGCAGGAGTACGAGCTGCCTGACGCCGTGACGCAACCCGCATCCGGTACCGGCGGCACGGCCGGCGCCGAATGGCTGCGCAGGATCTGCGCAGGATCACCGATCACCGTTCTCCCCGGAACTGTGGACTTCAAGAACAACGACGCAACGGAGGCACAATGGCGCGCAATCACCGTCTGCTCTACGACGAGCTGATGGCAGCGCGGCGGGACGCGGAGCCGTGGATCGTCGACCATCAGCCGATCGCAGTGGCGGTGCAGGACGACGAGATCGCCCCGAGCGCCATTGCGGATGCGGCGGCACGGGCGGCGACTCTGCTCGAGTCCGAAGGTGTCGGCGTCGGCGACCGTTGCGTGTTGTGGCTCGACTCCGTTGTGGACGTGCTGGTGCTGATCTCCGGTCTGTCCGCGGTGGGCGCGGTGCCGATCCTGATCAGCCCGACTCTGGACGCCGAGACCGTCGGGGAGATGCTGGCACCGACCACGGGCGTCGACCGGGTGATCACCACGACTGCCCGCGTCGCGCCGTATGCCGCTGTCGGGGACGGCCGGCGGGTCGACGACTGGTCGGTGCTGACCGAGCGGATGGCGACCATGTCTCCCCGCACGACCCCTGCCGTGGTGCTGCCGGACACGGCACCGTATGTGGTCACGCACACGTCGGGAACGACCGGCGTGCCGAAGCTCGTCGAGTACACGAGAGCGGTGATCGACTACCACGGGTATCTGCGCGCGCTGGGGCACCGCGTCTTCCGTATGAAGGGCTACTCCGTCTTCGCCCTGTCGCCCTCTCACGGCGCCACGGTTGTCGCCCTGTTGTTCTCGCTGCGACGGAACTCTCCGCTGATTCTGCTGGCGGCCACGGACCCGGCGACCGTCAGCCGAATCGTCCAGCAGCGGCGCCCGACGTTTCTGGAGACGGTTCCGAACACGTACATGCTGTGGGAGGACCTGGCCGACGCGGGCGTGTTCCGATCGGTCAGATGGTTCTACGCCACGTTCGACGTGCTGCATCCGGCCACGGTCCAGCGCTTCCTGCGTGGCAGCGGCCGAAAGTTCGCTCTCTTCTTCGAGTTGTACGGCCAGTCGGAGTTGGGCGCCATATCGGCTCGCACGCATCTCAAGGGGATCGGCGGGAGCCGTAAGCAGCACGAGCTCGGCCGCAGGATGAAGGGCCACCCCGTGGGCCGAGGAGTTCCCGGTGTCACGAAGATCCGGATCGTCGATGCCGACGGATCCCAGGTACCCGCAGGTACGCCCGGGCGCATTCAGGTGCGCACCAAGGCGCTCTTCTCCACCTACATCAACCGACCGGAGGCCGCGCGTGCCGGTCGTAGCGACGGCGGCTGGTGGGACACCGGTGACTGGGGCGAGAAGGACCGGTTCGGCCGGCTCACGCTGATCGATCGCCAAGTGGATCGGGTGAGTACGGTGCCGAGCTCGATCGCCGTGGAAGACCTGTTGCTGGAACGGATGCCGTGGTTGCTCGAGGTCGTCGTGCTCGAGCAGCACGGCCGGATCGTGCCGGTAGCGGCGGTCCGGGAGGGTGGCTTCGACGCAAACGCGTGGCGGGAAGCGGTTGTGGATCTGCCGGGATTCGACTCGCCCGTAGTGGTTGATTTCGCGAGTCTGCCGAAGACAGCGACCGGGAAGATCCGTCGCTCGGTGCTTGCCGCCCGCATCGCCGAAGGTTCCGGATCTCCTGCAAGCCCGAAGTGAGTGGTGTTGTGACTGTCTCTACCGAAGCAGCGAACTCTGCCCGGCCGGCGCCGAAATGGACGGCCTATGTGCAGCTCGGAAAGCTGCGTGTCTACCACCGGTTGTACCACTGGATCGTTCTTCTGGCGCTGCTGTACTCCGATTCGGTGTCCCTGCACGGTGCGACGACTGCGCTGGTGCTGGTTCCGTTGCTGTTGCTGTCGATTCAGAGTTCGGCATGCGCCATGGACGACATCATGGGCTTCCGGGACGGTTGCGACATAGCGAATTACGGTGCGGCCGACTATCCCGACATGATTCGCAAGCCCTTGGTCGCGGGCGTGCTGTCGGTGCGGCAGGCGGTCGCGTTCGTCGTCACCGTCGTCACTGTCGCCACCATCGCCGTCGTCACCACGGCGCTGTCGTTGGGAGTCAATGTCCTTTTGGCGCTGGCGATCTGGGCAGTCGTGATCGGCATTGCGCTTCAATACTCCGGCGGGCTGAAGTTCAGTTACGTTCCCGGCGGGCTGGAGCTGTTCATCTCCGGCCTCACCGTCGTCGTCACGATCATCCCGTACCTGATGATCGCGCACACCGTGACCGGCACGGTGGTCCTGATCGGGCTGCTCACCGGCAGTTGGTTCCTGATGCCGGTCTCGTACGGCAACATGGCCGACCGCGTCGGAGACGGGGCTGCCGACCGCCGGACGCTCGCCGTGGTGCTGAGTCCGCGGAAGTTCCAGGGTGCCATCTGGATCCTGTACGGCTACAGCATCGTGCTCACGGTGCTCCTGTTCACGGTGGGCGACCTGCACCCGTTGACCGCGCTGCTGCTGCTGCCGGTCGTCGTGATGCAGGCAGTGCAGCACTACCAGGGCATTGTCAAAGGCCACGTTCGGAAGGCCATGAAATTCGGTTTCCGGTGCATCGATGTCGGGATGCTCGGTTTGACCGCGGCGATTCTCCTGTCGTGAGGGGACGTGGCCGGCACCCGCAACCGGTGCCGGCCGCAAGCGCCGTAGCGGTCGTGATCAGTTGCCCCTGGGATGGAGATCTGCACTGTGACGACAATCAACGAACGACAGGCCGCGCGCAGCGCTCCCACCGCGCCGGGCGGCCTGCCGTTGCTCGGCCACGCGCTGCGTCTCGCACGGCGCCCGCACCACTTCCTGTCGACGTTGTCGGCGCTCGGGCCGGTGGTGCGCATCAGGATCGGCGGGTACGTCGCGTACGTCGTGACTGAGCCCGCACTGATACGCAAGGCCTTCGTCACACACTCGGATCAGGGTGTCCTGGTCGAGCGCACCAGGGCGCTGACAGGCGACGGCGTGATCGTCCTGCAGGGACAGAAGCACCGGCAGGAACGCCGGCTGATCGCACCTGCGTTCGCCAAAGCCCGCATCGCGCAGTACGCGTCGGTCATGGCACGGCACGGGGCGGAGTGTTCGCGCTCCTGGCGGGACGGCCGGCAGATCCTGCTCAACGAGGAGATGCACGAGCTGGCGGTGCGGACCATGGCGGGGACGCTGTTCCAGGGCACGCTCGGCACTGAGACTGCCCGGCACATTCACCGGTTGCTGCCGCCGGTGATGACGCTGCTCGTGCAGCGAGGCACCCGCCCTGCCTGGACCGATCGTCTGCCTCTGCCCGGAAATCGCCGGTTCGAGGTCCTGCTCGCCGAGTTGAAAGCCGTGACTCGCAAGATCATCACAAGTCGACGAGCCGAGCTGGCCGCCGATCCCGAGCACGATCCGGGGGACCTGTTGGGCGCTCTGCTGCAGGCCCGTGACGACGAGTCAGGCGCCATGCTCAGCGACACTCAGGTGCACGACGAACTACTGAATTTCCTCGTCGCCGGCACCCAGGCGGCGGCGGCCACTCTCGCCTGGATCTTCCATGAACTCGCCGCCGACCCGGATGTGGAGGCGGCGCTGCATGCCGAGCTCGACACAGTGCTCACCGACGGACGGCCGGCCGAGTTCGCTGACCTGGAGCGGCTCGATGTCACGAAGCGCGTGGTGTCGGAGTCCCTGCGGAAGTACTCGCCGTGGTTGACACTTCGGCAGATCACCGAGCCCACCACCATCGGTGACGTTGAGATCCCCGGCGGTGTGGTGCTCTTCGCCTGCCCCATCGCGGTGCACCGCGATCCGAAGTTCCACCCCGATCCGATGCGGTTCGACCCGGACCGGTGGCTGCCGGAGAACAGGGCACGCATGTCCAACGACACCTACATGCCCTTCGGCATGGGAGCGCGTCAGTGCCCCGGAAACGTTTTCGCGCTCACGCAGATCACGCTGCAGATCGCGACCATCGCCGCGCGCTGGCGATTCCGGGCGATGCCTGGCAGCAAGGTCGAGGAGGTTGCGATCGGCGCGTTCGTCCAGCCGACGCGCATGCCGATGCGGGTCGAGGCACGGTTCTGACGGCCGAGTGCCGTCTTCCTGCGCCGACCGATCTGCGGACAGCAGAGAATCGAAAGAGGAGACATGATTGACCGTCTGGCCGGATTCTCCATCCGTGCCCCGAAAGTCGTACTGGCGCTGGCCGGTCTGGCCTTCGTCCTGTGCGGTGTGCTCGGATCGAAGGTCTCCGACCGGCTGTTGGCCGGCGGGTTCCTGGATCCTGGCGCGGAATCCTCCCGAGCCGCGAACGTACTGGCCGACGAATTCGGTCTGTCCGGAGCACAGTTCATCCTCGCCGTCGAGTCGGCGCAGGGTGCGACGGATGCGCGGACCACGGCCCGGGCCAAGGCCATCGTCGCCGGGCTGCGGCAGGACGAGCGCGTGGAGACGGTCGCCTCGCCGTGGACCCCACCGCAGGGCGGTGCGCACCTGATCAGCCGCGACGGCCACGTCGGACTCGTCGTCGCCACGCTGAAGGGCGACGACAATGCCGCGCAGAAGACCGCCAAGGACCTGTCCGACCGATACACGGGCGAAGCCGACGGGGCCACTGTCACCGCGGGCGGACAGGCCATGGCCTTCTCGGAGATAGGCACGATCTCGGCACGCGACCTCGCCGTGGCCGAGTCGATCGCGATCGTATTGACGTTCCTCCTGCTGGTCTGGTTCCTGCGAAGCTGGTTGGCGGCCGCGATCCCGCTCGTGGTCGGAATCACCGCCATCGTCGGCACCACCGCGGTGTTGTATCTGCTGACGCTGGTGACCGACCTGTCGGTGTTCGCGATGAACATTGCCACCGGGCTCGGCCTGGCGCTGGCGATCGACTACTCGTTGCTCGTCATCGGACGGTTCCGCGAAGAGATCGCCGAGGGCCGAGGACAGCACGAGGCGATCGCGGTCGCGCTGCGGCGCGGTGGGCGGGCGGTTGTGTACTCCGGTCTCGTCGTCGGTATCGCGTTGATAGGCATGACGTTCTTCCCCATCTACTTCCTGAAGTCGATCGGGTACGCCGGCGTGGCTGTGGTCGCCCTGTCGATCGTGCTGGCCTTGACTGTGGTTCCCGCGCTGCTGAGTCTTTTCGGCACCCGGATCAACCGCAAGCCGCTGCGTGAGGCGGGTACGGTCGAATCCTCGTGGCTCTACAGGGTGGCGGTGGCGGTGCAGCGCCGGCCCGTGGTGTTCGCCCTGCCCGTGCTCGCCCTGTTGTTGGTGTCCGTGGCACCGGTCCTCGGTCTGCGGCTCGGCCTACCCGACGACCGAGTCCTCCCGGTCAGCGCGCAGTCGCACCAGGTGGGCGACACGATACGGAACGGATTCGACGAAAACGTCGCGGGTGCCGTACGCATCGTCGTGGAGGACATCGGCGATCCGGACGAGGTCGAGTCCTACGCCGAGGCCCTGTCGCGGGTCGAATCCGTGAAATCCGTTGTTGCCCCGGCTGGTACGTACAGCGGCGGACAGCGGGTGGGTCCGGGCGAGCCGGCAGCGAGGAAGGCGAGCGTTGCGTACCTGACGGTGCAGACTCCGCTGAACCCGTATTCCTCCGAGGCGGCACGGCAATTGAACGCGTTGCGGACGGTTTCCGCCCCGGGCCACATCCTGTTGGACGGTCTGGGGCCGCAGACCCGTGACACCGCCGCGAGTATCGCCCGGGGCATACCCAAAGCACTGGCCTGGATCGCCGCCACCACGTTCGTGCTCCTGCTGCTGCTCACCGGCAGTGTGGTGATGCCGTTGAAAGCCCTTGTTCTCAATACGCTTTCGCTGACCGCGAGCTTCGGAGCGATGGTCTGGATCTTCCAGGACGGGGCTCTCGGGGCTCTCGGCACGACGAGTACCGGCTACACGGTCGCCACGGTTCCGGTGCTGTTGTTCTGCATCGCGTTCGGGCTCTCCATGGACTACGAGGTGTTCCTGCTCGCCCGGTTCAGCGAGGAGTGGGAGAAGTCCGGACGCACCAGAGCCGACAACGACACTGCGGTCGCAGTCGGTCTGGCACGGTCGGGCCGGGTGGTGACGGCAGCCGCGGTGATGATGGCCGTCGTATTCGCAGGCATCGCCACCAGCGGCGTCTCCCTCATGCGGATGCTCGGTCTCGGACTGACGCTGGCCGTCCTCGTGGACGCAACTCTGGTGCGTGTCGTCCTTGTGCCGGCGTTCATGCGCATCGCCGGAACGTGGAACTGGTGGTCTCCGCGTCCGGCACGTCCTGGACTCGAGCGGGTTCGTCTACGGGAGTGAAGCCGTCGGCCGGCTGTTCAGCTGCGCCGATCGGCGTGCTGAACCGGTCAACTGAGAAGGCCTAAGCGGGTGGCGACCATGCCGGCTTCGAATCTGGTACTGACGCCGAGTCGTCGCATCAGCATCGCGGTCGTCCTGCGAAGCGTCCTGGGTGAAATCTGCAGCTCTCGTGCGATGGCGGTATCGGGTCGACCACTCGCCCAGAGACGCAACACCGTCAGCTGGTCCTTCGGCAGCTCGGGTGTACGTGGCCGGCTCACATCGGCCTCAGGATGCCCAGAGCTGCAGATCGCCAACTGCGGTTGTGCAGTGCTGTCGCTGGCAGCGTTCCAGCAGAACTCGAAGACGCGACGCAGGCATCCGACGAGATTCGGATTCGTGATCAAGAGCATCTTTTCAGACGTCCCGTCGACGTCTGTCGAGACGAAGGACAGTGTGTTGTCCACTATGGTCGCCTGGAAAGGGATCAGGGGTGACGTGCGTACTTGGCAGCCCAGTGATTCGAGCTGTCGGAATCGGGAACGGATCCGCAAACTGCTGTGCAGATGCTGCTGAATACATCGGACCGTTGTCCCGCGTTCCCGGGCGGACTGAAGGCGTTCCACCTCGCGGTTTGTCTCGTCTGACGATCCAAATGCGGGCCTCAGCAGCATGATTTCTTCTGCGGGCAGCTCGACGATGCTTTCCTGGATTTCTGCTATCCGATCGGCATCCTTCACGATCTCCAGTTCTGACGCCCGGTGCAGCGGAGGCCACATGCATGACGCCAGCGCTGCAACCTGCCTTTGGAGTGATTGTGTGTGTTCCGCGCTTGATGCTATAGACTGCTCCTGCAGCTCGATCAGCTGGAGCAGTTGCCTCATCGGCTCATTGATCTCAGTCGTTGCACGCAATTCGCGCTTTGCGTGAGTCATATCCCCCCCGGTATCTTCACGTGGAAGCGATTGGTTCAACAGCAATGCGGTTCAAGGCCGGTTCCGCGGCTGTTCGACTGCGGTGGCGGCCCGTCGGACAGCGGATGGCTGTGATCGTCAGGCTGCCGGGTGTGGACTCCGGGACCGAGCCTCGTCATGAGAAGTTGACGCTCTTGCTCGCGGCGGAGGGCGCCACGGTCGCTCTCATTGACCGCTCTGGTTGAGCAGGTGAGTTCCCGGTGCGAGAAGTTGGTGGCCCCCGCACCGAGTTGCAACAACAGCCGCCTGAGTGACAACCTGTCACACCGTCACCTCGGCTGTACATCAGGTTTCCCCGTGATCATGCTCACGCCATGACGGCGTACTCGGGCTCCGCCCTCTCGTTGCGTATGCAATGGGGGCTGAGGTGTAATCGGTCCCGCTGATGTGGATGGGGCAAGCGGTTCCCAGGCGCGCGGCTGACGGTCCGCCGGTTCCGGGTGCTCGGACGTTCGATGCGGTCGTGAGCATGATGCGGGCCCGGCTGTCGCGTCGGGTGGGCGCCGGGGTCCAGGGCTCCGTTGGGGTGGTGCTGGTCGTCCCGGGCCGTCCGCGTCCGAGGGGCGAGCCCCTTGGTCAACGTCCGTACCCGCTCGCTGATTTCGACCAACTCCGGTCAAGTGCAATGCAACCAGCCTGCTCGCTGCCACGCGACCCGTTCGTCACCACGCGTGGCAGCAGCGTGAGTTCGGCTACCGCTCCTTCTCGGCTGCCGTCATGCCTTTCGTTCCACGAGGAACCGCATCAATGACAGCAGGTCATTGACTGCCCGGACATCCGCTCCCACCTGTTCGAGGCACTCCTGAGCTGCCTGGCACAGACGGGTTGACTCCGCCTCGGCCCATTCCCTGCCACCGGCCTCCTCGATCCACTGCGTTGCTTCAGTGACCTCTTCACTCGTGAGAGGGGCGGCACTGCTGTAAAGGGTGGACAAGCTGCGCGACGCATCGGTCCGGGCCTCCAACGCGGCCACGACGGGGAGGCTCTTCTTTCGCGACGCGACATCGGCCCCGACAGGCTTCCCGGTCACGCTGGGGTCTCCCCACACACCGAGAATGTCATCAACCAACTGGAACAGCATTCCCAGGTGGCGACCGAATGCGCGCATGACAGCCGCGACGTCGGCGTCGGCGCCGGCCGCGACCGCGCCGAGCTCACAAGCGCCGGCGATCAACGCGCCGGTCTTGCCCGTCACCATTGCCTTGGTCTCGGCGAGAGTCACTTCGGCGCGGTTCTCGAACGCGAGGTCCATCGCCTGCCCGACGCAAAGGTCAAGGACAACCTGAGCAAGGATCTCCACCGATCGCCCTGAGCTGTCACGGCCCGAGGACGCGAGCAGCCGGTATGCGTTGGCGACGAGCAGATCGCCTGTCAGCACGGCCTTCGGGGTCCCGAACAAGGACCATGCTGTCGCCCGGTGACGGCGGACCAGGCCTTTGTCCATGACATCGTCGTGAAGGAGGGAGAAGTCATGGACCAACTCGACCGCCACAGCGGCAGGGATGGCGGAATCCAGGGCGCTCTCGCCGCCTATCGCGCGAGCACAGGCGATGGCAAGGGTCGGCCTGACGTATTTTCCGGTTTCCTTGCACTGCCGGCCGTTCGCATCCCACCATCCGATGTGGTAGCCGGCTATGTGTGCGGTCTCCTGCGGCAAGGCGGCTATGGTGGAGCGGTGCAGGGGAGAGATCAGCTCACGCGCCTCGGCCATCATCTCCAGTGCGTCGCGGTGTATGGAAATGCTGTTCACGTTGATCTCTCATCCCTACGTGGGTGCGAATTGCCTTGTTTGTCGAGGAGTTCAGGGGAAAACGAGGCGGTTCAGGGCTACCATGCCGAGCGTGGCTTCCGTAGTGGGAAAATGACCCTACCTGCGAACGCAAATCCGGCCTGTCGATCCAGGGAACCTGGACTTCGGTTCTCTCGTGATAGCCGTGCGACGGTAGGGAACGGTATCAGCGCCGATTTGTGGCGGCAAGACAACTGCCGTACAGCCTATGGGGGATCGCTGCCGATGCGGGCCGTGGCCGCAAGAGGTCAGACAATATTCGAATGCACACTGGAAGTTGCATTGTCGTGCAGTTAGATTCCCTTGCCGATGGTCGGCGATGGTGTGGCTCGGTGCGTGGACGGCGCGCCGCATCGACTGGGCCACGGCGTCAACGATGTGCTGTCGTCCCTATAGTTCTCCATGCCACGGCAGGCAGGTCCGGTTGAGGGGCGGGTTGGTGCAGCGGGAGATTCTCCGGGCGTTTCGGTTCGCCCTGGACCCGACCCCGGATCAGGCCGAGGCGTTCACGCGGCATGCGGGGGCGGCCCGTTGGGCGTTCAACCATGCGCTGGGGATGAAGGCGGCCGCGTATCAGCAGTGGCGGCGCGAAGTTCAAGAGCTGGTCGGGCAGGGAGTGTCGGAGGCGGAAGCCCGCACGAGGACACGGGTTCCTGTGCCGACGAAGCCGGAGATCCAGAAGCACCTGAACCGGATCAAGGGCGACTCCCGGCTCGGCGGTCTGCCCAAGGGAGTTCTGGGACCGGAGCGGCCATGTCCGTGGTGGCACGAGGTGAGCACCTACGCCCTCCAGTCGGCGTTCGTCGATGCCGACCGGGCGTGGCAGAACTGGCTCGACTCGCTGCGCGGAGCGCGGGCCGGACGTCCGGTCGGCTTTCCGCGGTTCAAGAAGAAGGGCCGTTCGCGGGAGGCGTTCCGGCTGCATCACAACGTGAAGCAGCCGGTGATCCGGCTGGCCTCCTACAGGAGGCTGCGCATGCCGGTACTGGGGGAGGTGCGACTGCACGAGTCGGCCAAGCGCCTGGCCCGGCTGGTCGACCGGGGCCAGGCTGTGGTGCAGTCGGTGACCGTGACCCGTGGCGGGCACCGCTGGTACGCGTCGGTGCTGTGCAAGGTGACTGCCGAGCTGCCCGAGCGGCCCACCCGGCGCCAGCGCGAGCAGGGCCGCATCGGCGTCGACCCGGGCGCCGGCCACCTGGCCGTCCTCTCCCAGCCCCTCGACCCCACCGACAGGGCTTCGGCGTTCGTGGCCAAGCCCTGTCACCTGCGGGAGGCCGAGCACCGCTTGGCCAAGGCCCAGAGGGCTCTGTCGCGCACCCGGAGAGGGTCGGCGCGCCGGGGGAGAGCCCGGCGCCGTGTGGCCCGGCTGCGCCACGATGTTGTGACCCGCCGCAGCACCGCGCTGCACACCATGACCAAGCAGCTCGCCACGCGCTTTGCCGAGATCGCCGTCGAGGACCTCAACATCGCGGGAAGGACCCACGCCGACCGCGAAAAGCCCGGCCACCGGATGCAGCGGAAAGCCGGTGCCGTCCGGGCGGTCGTCGATGCGTCACCCGGCGAACTGCGTCGCCAACTCATTTACAAGACCACCTGGTACGGCTCCACCCTCGCGGTCCTCGATCGCGGGTGGCCTTCCAGGAGGACCTGCTCCGCCTGCGGATGGCAAGACCCACGCCTCACGCTCGCGGACGGGACGTTCCACTGCGACAACTGCACGCTGACGGTCGACCGGGACGTGAACGCCGCCCGGAACATCGCCCGGCATGCCGTCACCATCGCCGATCACCCTGTCGCTCCTGGTAGAGGAGAGACACGAAACGCCCGCAGAGCATCCCTGAGACCGACCGGCCACCGGGCCGGACGGCAGGAGGCGACGAAGCGGGAAGACACCGGCCCCCCGGCGGGGGCGGTGCCACCTCAGCGGAGTGATCCGTTGACGCTCTTCACCCTCACCCGACCCGATCACCGAGCGGCAGGCAGGCATGGACCTGCTGGTCAATGAGTGTTCGGGCGTGTGACGAGCGACCGTTACCGCTGATACATCCTTGCGGCCCCTGGAGCACCTTCCGATCCCGCTCCAGCGCCCCCGCGTCGGACCTTCTGCGTCCTGCTCAGCCGGCGCCGACAGCGGGGCTGCACTCACGCCCGATGACGGGCGAGGACGCAACGAGCGCCGCGGCCGCCCGCCGCACAGACCCCACGCGCCTTCCGGCCTGTGCCGTGCCCGCGCCAGGCGCCCGTACGGTGCGGCCGTAGGGGCCCTTGGCCGGCAGCAAGGACACCGCCGGCGCAGTGGACTCCGGTGCGGGCAGGAACGACGACAGCCGGTGCCCCCCACCTTCGGGCACCGGCTGTCGTGCTTGCGGGCTACCGCTACTTCACCGGCTCGGCCTGCGGCTCCGCGACGGTCTCGCCGTCGCTCTCCGCGATGGGCGTCTTGACGGAGTCGAGGAGGAGTTGGGCGACGTCGACGACCTGGACGGTTTCCTTGGCCTGGCCGTCGTTCTTCTTGCCGTTGACGGAGTC
>NZ_JBEXSW010000062.1:0-44489 GCF_040613775.1 Streptomyces sp. NPDC006208
TCGTCGCGCCGGAGAGGATCAGCGAGTACGGGGTGTTGACGCTGTTGCTGCCCAGACCGTTGGAGGGACGGGGCTGGAACCACTTGAGGTCCGGCACGAAAGGGGCGCCCGGCCGGTTGTTCAACCGGCCGGGCGCCCCTTTCGTGTTCAAGCCCTGTGCGCTACGCGCTCTTCTCGTGGCGGCCGTCGTCCTTCACGATCCGCGGCACCAGCGTCGGGTTCACGTTGTTGTGGACCACGTCCTCCGTGATGACCACGCGCGCCACGTCCTTGCGGGACGGGACCTCGTACATCACCGACATCAGGACCTCTTCCATGATCGCCCGCAGGCCGCGTGCGCCCGTGCCGCGCAGGATCGCCTGGTCGGCGATGGCCTCCAGGGCCGGGAGGTCGAAGTCCAGCTCCACGCCGTCCAGTTCGAACAGGCGCTGGTACTGCTTCACCAGTGCGTTGCGCGGCTCGACCAGGATCTTCAGGAGGGCCTCGCGGTCCAGGTTGTGGACCGAGGTGATGACCGGGAGACGGCCGATGAACTCCGGAATCATCCCGAACTTCACCAGGTCCTCCGGCATGACCTCCTGGAACTGGTCGCTCGCCTCGATCTCGCGCTTGGAGCGGATCGTGGCGCCGAAGCCGATGCCCTTGGCGCCCGCACGCGACTCGATGATCTTCTCCAGGCCGGCGAACGCGCCGCCCACGATGAAGAGCACGTTCGTCGTGTCGATCTGGATGAACTCCTGGTGCGGGTGCTTGCGACCGCCCTGCGGGGGCACCGACGCCGTGGTGCCTTCCAGGATCTTCAGCAGTGCCTGCTGGACACCCTCGCCCGACACGTCCCGGGTGATCGACGGGTTCTCGCTCTTACGGGCGACCTTGTCGATCTCGTCGATGTAGATGATCCCGGTCTCGGCCTTCTTGACGTCGTAGTCGGCCGCCTGGATCAGCTTGAGCAGGATGTTCTCGACGTCCTCGCCGACATAGCCCGCCTCCGTCAGCGCCGTCGCGTCCGCGATCGCGAACGGGACGTTCAGCATGCGGGCCAGCGTCTGGGCCAGCAGCGTCTTGCCCGAGCCCGTGGGGCCCAGCAGCAGGATGTTGGACTTCGCGAGCTCGATCGCGTCGTCCCGGCCCTGCGCGCCGCCGTTCTCACCGGCCTGGACGCGCTTGTAGTGGTTGTAGACCGCTACCGAGAGGGCCTTCTTCGCGGGCTCCTGCCCGACGACATAGCCTTCGAGGAACTCGTAGATCTCGCGCGGCTTGGGGAGTTCCTCCCACCGCACCTCGGAGGTCTCGGCGAGTTCCTCCTCGATGATCTCGTTGCAGAGATCGATGCACTCGTCGCAGATGTACACACCGGGTCCTGCGATGAGCTTCTTCACCTGCTTCTGGCTCTTGCCGCAGAACGAGCACTTGAGCAGATCGCCGCCATCACCGATGCGTGCCACGAGGTGCTTCCCCTTCGCCTGGGAGCGGCTTGGTTCAGCCGCTCCTGGTGCCTCATATCCGACGGTACCTTGCCGAGCCCCCCGTTCGGGCCCCCCTTGGCGCGGTTCACATTGTCGTGTACCGCGCCAAGGGCGCCGGACCGCTCAGGCGGCCGCTGCGGCCGTGCTCTTGCGGGTGGAGACGATCTGGTCGACGAGGCCGTACGCGAGCGCGTCCTCGGCGGTCAGGATCTTGTCGCGCTCGATGTCGTCGCGGACCTTCTCGATCGGGGTGGTGGAGTGCTTGGCCAGCATCTCCTCCAGCTGCACGCGCATGCGCAGGATCTCGTTGGCCGCGATCTCCAGGTCGGAGAGCTGCTCCCGGCCCGTCTGCGAAGACGGCTGGTGGATCAGCACGCGGGCGTGCGGCAGGGCCATCCGCTTGCCGGGGGTGCCGGCTGCGAGCAGCACGGCCGCGGCGGAGGCCGCCTGGCCCATGCAGACCGTCTGGATGTCCGGCTTCACGAACTGCATCGTGTCGTAGATGGCCGTCAGCGCGGTGAAGGAGCCACCAGGGCTGTTGATGTAGATCGAGATGTCGCGGTCCGGGTCCATCGACTCCAGGCACAGCAGCTGCGCCATGACGTCGTTGGCGGACGCGTCGTCGATCTGCACGCCGAGGAAGATCACGCGCTCCTCGAAGAGCTTCGCGTACGGGTCGTACTCACGCACGCCCTGCGAGGTGCGCTCGACGAAGCGCGGGACGACGTAGCGGTTGTCCACCGCAGGGCCGGTGTAGAGGCCGCTGGCGGCGCCGGAGAGGCCGGAGAAGTTGCTCATGTCGGTGTTCACCATCCTGGTGGCGTTCTGTGGGCGTAGGTCAGGCAGGTGCGCCGGCTGCGGCCGCGAGGGATCAGGCGCCGGTGCCGCCGCCGCCGGGGACGCCCGATGCGGCGGAGATGATCTCGTCGATGAGGCCGTAGTTCCGGGCCTCCTCCGCGGTGAACCAGCGGTCGCGGTCGCCGTCGCGGATGATCGTCTCGACAGTCTGACCCGAGTGGTGGGCGGTGATCTCCGCCATGCGCTGCTTCGTGCGCAGCAGGTACTCGGCCTGGATCTTGATGTCGGAGGCGGTGCCGCCCAGTCCGGCCGAACCCTGGTGCATGAGGATGTCGGTGTTGGGGAGCGCGAAGCGCTTGCCCGCGGCGCCGCCCGTCAGCAGGAACTGGCCCATCGAGGCGGCCATGCCCATGCCGATGGTCACCACGTCGTTCGGGATGTACTGCATGGTGTCGTAGACAGCCATGCCGGCCGTCACCGAACCGCCGGGGCTGTTGATGTAGAGGTAGATGTCCTTGTCCGGGTCAGCGGCAAGGAGCAGCATCTGCGCCGTGATCTTGTTGGCGATGTCGTCGTCGACCTGCTGGCCGAGGAAGATGATGCGCTCGCCGAGCAGCCGGTTGTAGACATGGTCGCCGAGGCCACCACCGATGGACGGTTCACCGGCGGCGTAAGGCATCAGATTCGTCACGTATCCACCTGCTCGTCTCTGACGGCTGCCTGCCGTCTCAGCGTCTTCGTACCCGGGGCGGTCAGTGACCTGCCCTCGTATTCATGGACCCTAACGCGCAGGTGGGCGGCCGCCATCCCGGTTCCCGAACTGTTCGCTCGGAGCGCAAGGTGAGCGGTGCCTGTTCGAAGGCGCGCAGACGTACCGGAATGCGTCCCCGACCTGCGGCCTTGCGGCCGCGGTGGGGCACCGGTATGCGGACGGGCCCCGGCGCGCGTGATGGCGTCCGGAGCCCGTCGCGGGATCAGCGCGAGGCTCAGGCCTCGGTCTTCTCCTCGGCCTCGCCGGACTCGGCCTCGACGACGCCCTCGACCGTCTCGGCGGCGGTCTCGGTCTCGTCCTCGTCCTCGAGGTCGACGACCTCACCGTTGGTGTCGACGACCTTGGCCGACTCGACGACCACGGCCAGCGCCTTGCCGCGGGCGACCTCGCCGACGAGCATCGGCACCTGGCCGCCCTCGACGACGGCCTTGGCGAACTGGTCGGGGCTCATGCCGGAGGAGGCGGCACGCCGCATGAGGTGCTCGGTGAGCTCCTCCTGGTTGACGTTCAGCTTCTCCTTGTTGACGAGCTCGTCGAGGAGGAACTGGGTCTTGATGCCCTTGACCGCCTGCTCCTTGGTCTCGGCGTCGAACTCTTCCTCGGACTTGCCCTGGATCTCCAGGTACTTGGCGAGGTCGATGCCCATCTGGCCGAGCTGGTGGTGCTCGAGGTTGTGCTTACGGGTGTTGATCTCGTCCTCGAGGAGCTTCTCGGGGATCGGGACCTCCGCCAGCTTCAGCAGCTCTTCGAGGACACGCTCCTGGGCCTGGGTGGCCTGGTCGTACTGCTTCATGTTCTCGAGGCGCTGGCGGCTGTCCGCCTTGAGCTCATCGAGGGTGTCGAACTCGCTCGCCATCTGGGCGAAGTCGTCGTCGAGCTCGGGGAGCTCGCGGGCCGCGACGGCGGTCACCTTGACGGAGACCTCGGCCTCCTTGCCCTCGGCGCTGCCGCCCTTGAGCTCGGAGGTGAAGGTGGCCTCGCCGCCGGCCTCCAGGCCGGTGACGGCCTCGTCGATGCCGTCGAGCAGCTCGCCGGAGCCGATGGTGTAGGTGATGCCGTTGGCAACGCCGTCGTCCAGCACCTCGCCGTCGACCTTGGCCTCGAGGTCGATCGTCACGACGTCGCCCTCGGCGGCGGCGCGCTCCACGGGGTTGGTGGAGGCGAAGCGCTCACGCAGCTGCTCGACCGACTTCTCGACGTCCTCGTCGGTGACCTCGACGGCGTCGACGGTGACCTCGATGCCGGAGTAGTCCGGGATCTCGATCGTCGGGCGGATGTCGACCTCGGCGGTGAAGTTCAGCGTGTCGCCGTCCTTCAGCTCGGTGATGTCGACCTCGGGCTGCCCGAGCGGATTGATCTCCGCCTCGTTGACCGCCTCGGTGTAGAACTTCGGGAGCGCGTCGTTGACGGCCTCCTCCAGCACCGCACCACGGCCGAACCGCTGGTCGATCACTCGGGCGGGGATCTTGCCCTTGCGGAAGCCCTTCACCGTGACCTGCTGGTTGATCTTCCTGTACGCCGCGTCGAGGCTGTCCTTGAGCTCCTCGAAGGGCACCTCGACAGTGAGCCGAACCCGGGTCGGGTTCAGGGTCTCCACGGCGCTCTTCACGGTTCGGTCTCCTTGGTGGCTGACTTCTTGGGGTTCGCTGACGCTGCGATTCAGCGGTTCAGCGGATCGGGCCCGGCACATCAGACACACGGGCACGCAGCTTGCATAGTAACGGCAAGCAGGAGGAGCCTCACAACGCGATCTTCCTGGTCGGGGTGGCCGGATTCGAACCGACGACCTTCCGCTCCCAAAGCGGACGCGCTACCAAGCTGCGCCACACCCCGTCGGTGCGAACCGTAGGGTACATGCCCGCAGGCCGTGTGCCGTGCCGTTTTCCCGGCGTCCGGAATGGGGTGTGCGGTGAGCGGCAGGAAACCGCTACGATGCTCTTCGTGCCGCACGGTCGTGACCTGCGGTGCGAGCATGCGGGCGTAGCTCAATGGTAGAGCACTAGTCTTCCAAACTAGCTACGCGGGTTCGATTCCCGTCGCCCGCTCTGTGTACGGCTTCGGGCCCGGCAGGTGATGGATCACCTGCCGGGCCCGAAGCCGTTCCCGGCCCGGCCGGAGAACGGGCGTGCGGTCGGAACCCGTCCGCGTCAGAAACTGATCTGGTTGATCGTCTCGGCTATCGAGTCCAGGAATCTGTTGATCGACGGGGCCATGCCCGTCGAGGCGAGGAAGAAGCCGAAGAGCGCAGCGACGATCGCCGGCCCCGCCTTGATGGACCCGCTGCGGATCAGCACCACGAGGACGATCGCCAACAGCAGCACCACAGACAGTGAAATGGCCACAACTGATCACACACCCTCGGTCGGTCCGCCTTACCGGCCCGGGAGCGCGCGGCCAGCGCACCCCCGCCCCGCACATCGTGCCACCAACCCCCTTGCCCTTGCTGCCCGGTGGTGAATCGTCCCGGCCAAGATCACACCCTGTACGGGGCGTTGTGCACCGGGCCGCCGACGGCCGACGCCTGCCGGCGACTGCGACGCAGGTCCGGCCGGGTGAATACCGTCTTGAATTGATCGCGATCGTTTCCATGTCCCCACACGTTGGTCACGAGAAATCCGAAGACGGCCAGTGAGGTAATTCACCCAAGCACCCACCCCTGGCCGATACGTCCCCTTGAAGAGGGATTAATTGGGGCATAGCGGGCGGTTACCGATAGTTTCAGATGTGAATGGACGACACGCGGAGCACGATTTACCAAATCGAATGGACGAGGCTAAGGTGCCTCAGATGTTCCACGCTCCGCATGGTTATCAGAGGGCCCCGCTCCCCCGGACCCGGGAGACGGAGCCCGTCGCAATGACCCCGCAGACGACGATGTCCGCCCCGGTCACGGCCGACCGGAAGGCGGCCGTGCCGTCTTCCGACCGGTCCACCGGACGAGACGCCTACTTCGACAACGCGAAGTTCCTGGCGATGGTGCTGGTGGCGGTGGCCCACGCCTGGGAGCCGCTGATGGACGGCAGCCGGGCCACGCATGCGTTGTACATGGTCGTCTACACGTTCCACATGCCGGCTTTCATCCTCATCTCCGGCTACATGTCGAGGAGTTACGCCGGCAAGCCGCATCAGCTGAAGCGGCTGCTGACGGGCATCGCGGTGCCGTACCTCGTCTTCGAGGTCGCCTACTCGCTCTTCGACCGCTACGGGAACGACGATCCGGACCAGCCGATCACCCTGCTCGACCCGTACTACCTGACGTGGTTCCTGGCCGCGCTGTTCATCTGGCGCCTGACCACACCCCTGTGGAAGCTCATCCGGTGGCCGGTGCCCGTCGCGCTGGCCATCGCCGCGTTCGCGTCGGTCACGCCGGGTGTCGGGGCCGATCTCAATCTCCAGCGGGTGCTGCAGTTCCTGCCGTTCTTCGTGCTGGGCCTGTGCCTGAAGCCCGAGCACTTCCAGCTGGTGCGGCGCCGCGAGGTGCGGCTGCTGGCGGTGCCGATGTTCGCGGCCGCGGTGCTGGTCGCGTACTGGGCCGCTCCCCGGATGAACGTGAAGTGGTTCTACCACACCGACTCCGTGCAGGAGCTCGGGGTTCCGTGGTGGACCGGCGGCGTGATGACCTTCGCGCTCTTCGGATGCGCCGTGGTGGCGACGATCGGCTTCCTTGCCTGGGTACCGGGCCGCCGGACGTGGTTCACGGTGCTGGGCGCCGGCACCATCTGCGGCTATCTGCTGCACGGGTTCCTGCTCAGGGGCGCCGAGTACGCCGGCCTCTACGAGGAGAACCCGTGGCTGAGCACCCCGGGCGGCGAGATCCTGGTGACCCTGGTCGCGGCGGTGGCAGTGACCCTGCTGTGCACGCCCCCCGTGCGGAAGCTGCTCAAGGGCGTGACCGAGCCGGAGATGAAGTGGGCGTTCAAGCGGGACGCGTCGGAGCTGGGGCCCCGGCGCTGAGCCTGCTCACTCCTGGCCGTCGGTGAGCCCGAGCAAGGCCCGGGTCTTCGCGTACTTCTCGGTGAGCCGGGCCCGGGTCGCCTCGTCCAGGGCCGCGAGCCGGGCCGGGTTCGTGTTGTGGGCGAGGTCGGCCTCCTTGACGAGGAGTGCGCCCGGGGTCTCGAGGATGCGCCGCGTGTAGGACGCCAGGTCCTCGCCCTCGCGCTTACTGAGCGCGAGGACCATGTCCTTGACGGACTGCGGCAGCGCGGCCCGTTCCAGCCACTCCTGGCTCAGGGCATCGTCCTCGATGGCGTCGTGCAGCCAGCCGGCGGCGATCTGCTCCTCGCTGCCGCCCCGCCCGCGCACCCCGTTCGCCACGGCCGCCAGATGCTCGGTGTAGGGACGCCCCGACTTGTCCTTCTGGCCCGCGTGGGCCTCGCGGGCGATCGCCTCGATCTCGGCCAGGGTCAGGTTCTGCTGCGCCATGGCACGACTGTACGGGCCGCTTCACCCGATCCGTGAGAAACCCTGCTGTCAGCTCTGCCGGCGCAGCAGGAGCAGGGCACGGTCGTCGTTGACGTCCTTGGCGACCGCCTCGATCAGATGCCAGGCGGCGCCCTCGAAGCCCGACGCCACATAGCGGTCCGCCTCGCCGGTGAGGCGGTCGATGCCCTCGCTGATGTCCCGGCCCGAGGCCTCCACCAGGCCGTCCGTGAACAGCATCAGCACGTCCCCGGCGCGCAGGGTGCCCTTGATCGGGTCGAACTGCGCTCCGTCGTAGATGCCGAGCAGGGGGCCGTCGGCGCCCTGCTCCTCCCAGCGCCCGCTGCCCGCGTGGAGCTGGAGGGCGGGCAGATGGCCCGCGGAGAACAGTTCGTAGTCGCCGGAGTCCAGGTCGAGGACCAGATGGATGGAGGTGGCGAAGCCCTCGTCCCAGTCCTGGCGCAGCAGATAGCCGTTGGCCGCGGGCAGGAAGCCGTGCGGCGGCAGGGAGCCGAGCAGCCCGCCGAAGGCTCCGGACAGCAGCAGGGCACGGGAGGCGGCGTCCATGCCCTTGCCGGAGACGTCCGTGAGGACGACCTCGAGGGTGCGGCCGCCGTTGGTGCGGGCCGCGACCACGAAGTCGCCGGAGAAGGACTGGCCGCCGGCCGGGCGCAGCGCCATCTCACGGTGCCAGCCCTGCGGCAGCCGGGGCAGAGCGCTCTGCACCCGGATGCGTTCGCGCAGGTCGAAGAGCATGGTGCCGCCGCGCCGCCAGGGCACCCCGACCCGGGCGCGGAACTGTGCGATGAGCAGTCCGAAGAAGCCGCAGGCCGCGACCACCAGGACGGTCCCCGGGGTGACCCGGGCCGGTCCTTCGGTGTACGGGCCGAGCGCTATGGACTCCACGATCAGGGCGGCCGCTGCGGCCGCGTACAGGCCCAGCAGGCTCGCGGGCCGCAGCAGCAGGGCGCCGGCCACGATCGGCAGCACCAGGGCGGCGGGGGCGCACCACACGGGCGCCGCGATCGTGCCCCACGAGATCGCCGGGATGGTCAGCAGCAGCCCGGCCAGTGCGATCCAGTCGGAGCCGTCGCCCCGGAAGTAGTCGACCCCGGACTTGCGCAGGGCTATGCGGGCCCGGTGCGTCTTCTTACGCATCCGGGCCGTGAACGTGTCTGCTGCAGAGCGGCGGGCCATTGCCGTGGACCTTATCCACCCGCCCGCCCCGCGTGCAGGGGGACCCCGCGACATTGCGTTCCAAATCGGGTCGCGACGGGTCGCGTACGCCTGGTAGGGATGGCTCATGACGACTGAACTGCGGGTATTGCGGCGGTCCGAGTGGGACGTCTGGTACGGGAAGCTGGAGCTCGCGTTCGGTGGTGTCGGCGAGACCCGGCAGGAGCGCCAGCTGTGGGACGCGTTGACGGAGGTCGAGCGTTCGATCGGCGCGTGGGACGGCGAGGAGTGCGTGGGGACCGCGGGGGCGTTCACCTTCGCGGTGTCGGTCCCGGGCGGCGCGTTCGTGCCCGCCGCAGGGGTGACCATGGTGAGCGTGGCGGCCACGCACCGGCGGCGCGGGGTGCTCACGTCGATGATGCGCCGTCAGCTGGACGATGTGCGCGGCTGGGGCGAGCCGCTCGCCGTGCTGACGGCGTCCGAGCCGGAGATCTACGGCCGGTTCGGCTACGGCATCGCGACCCACCAGCTGTCGCTCGAGATCGACTCCTCGCGGGTGCGGATCGCCGCGCCGCCGGGCACGGACGACGTGCGGCTGCGGTTCGCACCGGTGGCCGAGAGCGCCGAGGCGTGCGAGGCGGTGTATCTGCGCACGGTCGGCAGCCGGCCCGGCATGCTCGCCCGCCGTCCCGGCTGGGAGCGCCTGCCGCTGCTCGACCCGCCTGGCGACCGGGAGGGCGCCTCCCCGATGCAGTGCGTGCTGGCCGAGCGGGACGGCGAGGTCGTGGGCTATGTGCGCTTCCACAACAAGCCGCACTGGGACCGGTCGGGACCGGCCGGCTCGATCCTGGTGCGGCACATCGACGCGCTGGACCCGGCGGCGTACGCGGCGCTGTGGCGGTTCGTGTGCGAGATCGACCTGACCTCGACGGTGCGGTCCCGCAACCGGCCGGTGGACGACCCGCTGCTGCACCTCGTCACGGACATCCGGCGCTGCGGGCCGACGGTGCGGGACGCGCTGCACGTACGGCTGGTGGAGCTGGGGGCCGCGCTGCAGGCGCGCACCTACCGGACGCCGGTCGATGTGGTGTTCGCCGTCCGGGACGACTTCTGCCCGTGGAACGAGGGGTGTTGGCGGCTGAGCGGTGACAGCAAGGGCGCGTCCTGCAAGCGCACGGACGAGAACGCGGATCTGGCCCTGTCCGTACGGGAGTTGGGCGCGGCGTACCTGGGCGGTGTGTCGCTGACGTCGCTCGCGGGCGCGGGGCGGGTGCGGGAGCTGCGGGAGGGGGCGCTGGCGGAGGCGTCCGAGGCGTTCGGCTCCGATGTCGCGCCCTGGCTGCCGCACGGATTCTAGGAAACGGATTCCAGGAGAACGTGCCCCGGCTGCTGTGCGGCGACCGGAACTTCAGGCGGCCTGGCAGGCCGGGCACCAGAAGAGATTGCGGGCGGCGAGATCGGCGGTGCGGATCTCGCCGCCACAGATGTGGCACGGCAGATGGGCCCGTCGGTAGACGTAGACCTCTCCGCCGTGGTCGTCGGCGCGGGGCGGCCGCCCCATCGCCTCGGGGGTGTGCTCCGGCCGGACCGTGTCGATGCGATTGTTGCGTACACCCTCGCGCATCAGTTCGGCGAGGTCCCTCCAGATCGCGTCCCACTGACGCCGTGTGAGCTCCTGGCCGGCCCGGTACGGGTCGATGCCGTGCCGGAAGAGGACTTCGGCACGGTAGACGTTCCCGACACCCGCGATGATCTTCTGGTCCATGAGCAGCGCCGCGATGGTCGTGCGGGAGCGGGAGATCCGGGCCCAGGCACGGTCGGGGGTGTCGTGCGGCCGCAGCGGGTCGGGGCCGAGCCGGTCGTGTATCGCCTGCTTCTCCCCGTCGGTGATGAGGGCACAGGTGGTGGGGCCGCGCAGGTCCGCGTAGTGGCTCTCGTTGAGGAGACGCAGCCGGACGGTGTCGGTGGGCGGCGGGGCGGGCGTCGTGCCGAAGCCGAGCTTGCCGAACAGGCCGAGGTGGATGTGCACCCAGCCCGTGTCCTGGAAACCGAGGAAGAGGTGCTTGCCGTGCGCGTCGGCGCCGTCGAGCACGCGCCCGTCGAGGAGGGCGGCGCTGTCCGAGAACTTGCCCTGGGGGCTGCTGACCCGGACGCTCCACCCCGCGAAGCGGTGGAGATGGTCCTCCGCCAGGCGGTGGATCGTATGCCCTTCGGGCACGGCGGTCTCCTGTGGTCGTGCGGCGGCTCTCGCCCCCGGCCTCAGGCGCAGGGCGGGTCGCGGGGCTTCGCCCACGGCGGGGATGTCCGGTCCCACCCGTTGCGACGGCTGTCCCGGGCCTCGGCCACGGATCGGCGTCATGGCGGGGGCGAGCGCCCCGTCGCGCGGGGCGGGCCGGCGAACCGGCCCGCCTGCGGCGTTCGGGTCAGCCCTGCTGCGGGTGGTGGGCCGGGATCGGCGGGAGCTCGCCGGTGGCCTCGTACGCGGAGAGCATCTCGATGCGGCGGGTGTGACGCTCCTCACCCGAGTACGGGGTGTTCAGGAAGATCTCGACGAACTTGGTCGAGTCCTCCACCGAGTGCATCCGGCCGCCGATGGCCACGACGTTCGCGTTGTTGTGCTCGCGGCCGAGGGCCGCGGTCTGCTCGCTCCAGGCGAGCGCGGCGCGCACGCCCTTGACCTTGTTCGCCGCGATCTGCTCGCCGTTGCCGGAGCCGCCGATCACGATGCCGAGGCTGCCTTCGTCGGCGGCCGTCCGCTCCGCGGCACGCAGGCAGAACGGCGGGTAGTCGTCCTGGGCGTCGTAGATGTGGGGGCCGCAGTCGACCGGCTCGTGGCCGTGGGCCGTGAGCCACTCGACGAGGTGGTTCTTGAGTTCGAAACCGGCATGGTCGGAGCCGAGGTACACGCGCATGGTTCCGAGTGTGGCATGCGGAAGCGGGGGTAGCGGTCAGCGGGGTCGGGACCTTGGTCCACTCGGGGGCGGCCGGGCGATGTCATGACTGTGGGGAGAGTCACGATCCGGAGTTGGACCTTCCGTACCGATGAGTACCGGGTTTCAATGCCTGGGCTCGTAACCCGAGTGTTCTCGAACCTAAGGAATCGTCCATGAGCTCGCAGACGACCCTCACAAAGGAAGGCGGGCAGACCGGAAACGCCGGTAATCCGCAGTCCTCCGACGGTCTCCAGGCCGGTCTCAAGAACCGCCACCTGTCCATGATCGCCATCGGCGGTGTGATCGGCGCCGGCCTGTTCGTCGGCTCCTCCGGCGGCATCGCCGCGGCGGGTCCCGCCATCCTGGTGTCCTACGCACTCGTCGGCGTGCTCGTCGTGTTCGTGATGCGGATGCTGGGCGAGATGGCCGCCGCAAGCCCCAACTCCGGCTCCTTCTCGGCGTACGCCGACCGCGCGCTCGGCCGCTGGGCCGGCTTCTCCATCGGCTGGCTGTACTGGTTCTTCTGGGTCGTCGTGCTGGCCGTGGAGGCCACGGCCGGTGCGGTGATCCTGGAGGGCTGGATGCCGGCGGTGCCGCAGTGGGCCTGGGCCCTGATCGTCATGGTCGTGCTGACCGTCACCAACCTGGCGTCGGTCTCGTCGTACGGCGAGTTCGAGTTCTGGTTCGCGGGCATCAAGGTCGTCGCGATCGGCGCCTTCGTGGTCGTCGGTCTGCTGGCCGTCTTCGGCTACCTGCCGGGCTCCGACAACCCGGGCGCGGGCTTCGCCCATCTCACCGACGCCGGCGGATTCCTGCCGAACGGCGCGGGCGCCATCCTCACCGGTGTGCTGATGGTGGTCTTCTCCTTCATGGGCAGCGAGATCGTCACGCTGGCCGCCGGCGAGTCCGAGGACCCGCGGCGCGCGGTCACCAAGGCCACCAACAGCGTCATCTGGCGGATCGCCGTCTTCTACCTGGGCTCGATCTTCGTCGTCCTGACGCTGCTGCCGTGGAACGACTCGTCGATCGTGGAGAAGGGCTCCTACGTCGCTGCCCTCGACTCCATCGGCATCCCGCACGCCGGCCAGATCATGAACGTCATCGTGCTGACGGCGGTCCTGTCCTGCCTCAACTCGGGCCTGTACACCGCCTCCCGCATGGCCTTCTCGCTGGGCCAGCGCGGCGACGCGCCGAAGGCGTTCGCCAAGGTCAACGCCAAGGGCGTGCCGACGTGGGCGATCCTGGGCTCCGTGGTCTTCGGCTTCGCCGCCGTGTACTTCAACTACGCGTTCAAGGACACGGTGTTCCTGTTCCTGCTGAACTCCTCGGGCGCCGTGGCCCTGTTCGTCTGGCTGGTGATCTGCTTCACCCAGCTGCGGATGCGCAAGATCCTCATGCGCGAGGCGCCGGAGAAGGTGACGGTGAAGATGTGGCTCTTCCCGTACCTCACCTGGGCGACCGCCGCGATGATCACCTTCGTACTGGGCTACATGCTCTTCGACGACGCCAACCGCGAGGTCGTGCTGCTGTCGGTGCTGGTCGCCGCGGTCGTGGTGACCATCGGCGTGGTGCTCGACCGCGTGCGCAAGTCGAAGTCCTCGGTCAGCGCCGGCTGACCCGCAGCCGTGCATCAACGCCGCAGCCCCGGTCCGCTTCGTGCGGGCCGGGGCTGCGGCGTATGTACGGGCGGCGCAGGTACCGAGCCTCTCAGCCGCGGCGGCCGACGAGCTTCCAGGCGGTCGGCAGCGCGCCCATCGCCAGCGCGGCCTTGAGCGCGTCACCGATGAGGAACGGCACCAGGCCCGCGGAGATCGCGGCGGACAGCGACATCCCGGTGGCGAGGGCCAGGTACGGGACACCGACCGCGTAGATGATCACGGAGCCGGCGGCCATCGCGCCCGCGGTGCGCAGGACCGAGCGGTCGGCGCCGCGGCGGGCCAGGGCTCCGACGACGGTGGCGGCGAGCAGCATGCCGAGGATGTAGCCGAAGGACGGCATCCCGAAGCCGGACGTGCCCTGCGCGAACCACGGCATGCCCGCCGCACCGGCGACCGCGTACAGGCCGAGCGAGAGGAAGCCGCGGCGGGCGCCGAGTGCGGTGCCCACCAGCAGGGCGGCGAAGGTCTGGCCGGAGACCGGGACCGGGGAGCCGGGGACCGGAACAGCGATCTGGGCGGCGATGCCGGTGAGCGCCGCGCCGCCGGCCACCAGTGCGGCGTCCACGGCGTACCGGGCGCGGGCGGCGGGCAGCAGGTCCGCCAGAACCGGCACCTTGCCTGCGGCAAGGTGAACCCCACCGGATCGGAGGGGGGCGGCAGCAGTACTCATCAGGACTCCGCAGGGTGAGGGCAGTTCGAACACGGTGACCGTAGCCCACGCTCCGTCACGTGATCACCATCAGCCGTCCACAAAGCACAGCCTCAGGTGTTGGTGGAGTTCGGACAAAGAGAGGTCTCCACCCCGGTGATCACGTGAGACTCATCACTCAGGTCGGGAGCATGATGCCCGATTTTGCCTCACGGGGTAGAGCCGGGCGAGACTGTAGGGACCCCATAACTCCCCCCGAGTGATCCGAGAGTTCCGAACGTCATGCACGATGCGCCGCCCACGCCCCTGGCCGCCGAGGCCGAACCCCTCGAACACGGGCTCAAGCAGCGTCATCTGACGATGCTGGGGCTCGGCGGTGTGATCGGGGCCGGGCTGTTCGTCGGCTCGGGCGCGGGAGTTGCCGTTGCCGGGCCCGGCATCGTGCTCTCGTATCTGATCGCGGGCACGATCGCGATGCTCGTGATGCGGATGCTGGGCGAGATGTCCGCGGCCATGCCGGCCTCCGGCTCCTTCTCGGTGCATGCGGAGCGGGCACTCGGCCGCTGGGCGGGCTTCTCGATCGGCTGGCTCTACTGGTTCCTCACCGTGGTGGTGCTGGCCGTGGAGGCGACCGCGGCGGCGCAGATCGCGCTCGGCTGGGCGCCGGCACTCCCCCAGTGGGGCTGGGTGCTGGTCTTCATACTGGTCTTCACCCTCGTCAACCTGACGGCAGTGAAGAACTTCGGCGAGTTCGAGTTCTGGTTCGCCGCCCTCAAGGTCGTCGCGATCGTGCTGTTCCTGGGCCTCGGCACGCTCGCCGTCCTCGGGCTGCTGCCGGACACCGACCCGGTCGGATTCACCCATCTCACCGGGGACGGCGGCTTTCTGCCGAACGGCTGGGACGGCGTCGTCTCCGGCGTACTCACGGTCATCTTCGCCTTCGGCGGCCTGGAGGTCGTCACGATCGCCGCCGCGGAGACCGACGACCCGGGCCGCGCGGTCGCCCGGGCCGTACGCAGTGCGGTCGTCCGCATCCTCTTCTTCTATGTCGGCTCGATGCTGCTCATCGTGACGCTGCTGCCGTGGACCGCACAGCGGGCCGGGCTGAGCCCCTTCGTCGCCGTACTGGACGAGATCGGGGTGCCGCACGCCGGGCAGATCATGGAGATCGTCGTCTTCGTGGCTCTGCTGTCCGCGCTGAACGCCACGCTGTACGGCTCCTCCCGCATGGTCTTCTCGCTCGCCGAGCGCGGCGAGGCGCCGCGGGGACTGCTCAAGGTGAGCGCGGGCGGGGTGCCGCGCCGGGCGGTCCTCGCCTCGGTCGCCTTCGGCTTCGTCTCCGTACTGCTGAATCTGAAGTGGCCGGATTCCGTCTTTCTCTACATGCTCAACTCGGTCGGCGCGGTCCTGCTGTTCGTGTGGGCGCTGGTCGCCGTCTCGCAACTGCGGCTGCGCCGCCGTATCGAGCGCGAGGCCCCCGGAGTGCTCACTCTGCGGATGTGGGGGTACCCGTGGCTGACCTGGGTGACGCTGGCCGCCATGGCCGCGGTGCTGGTGCTGATGCTGACCGATGACACGGCCCGTCCGCAGGTGCTGTGGTCGGCCGGTGCGACGGCCGTGGTGCTGCTGGTCTCGGCCGTGCGCGAGATACGGGATCGGCGCGGCTGACCGACGGGCGTGCCGTACCTGCGTGTTGACCTTGTGTGAGCATCGTGCCCGTATAGCGGACGCGCATTCCGCGTGAACGGAACTCGTGCCCACACTGGCGTCCGCTCCCCCGTCTCAGCCAATGAACAGGGCACGTCCATGTCACAAACCTCCGCGCCCGTCGACCGCAAGGCCGGCACGCCGCTCACGCACGGACTCAAGCAACGCCATCTGTCGATGATCGCCCTCGGCGGTGTGATCGGGGCCGGCCTGTTCGTCGGCTCCGGTGCGGGTATCGCCGCCGCCGGACCCGGCATCGTCCTCGCCTACACCGTGTCCGGTCTGCTCGTCATGCTCGTGATGCGCATGCTGGGCGAGATGTCGGCGGCGAACCCGGCGTCCGGCTCCTTCTCTGTACATGCCGAGCGGGCCATCGGGCCGTGGGCGGGCTTCACGGCCGGCTGGTCGTTCTGGGTGCTGCTGTCCGTCGCGGTGGGCCTCGAGGGCATCGGTGCTGCGAAGATCGTCAGCGGCTGGCTGCCGGGGACGCCCGAGTGGGCCTGGGTCGCACTGTTCATGCTGGTGTTCTGCGGTACGAACCTGGCCGCGGTGAAGAACTTCGGCGAGTTCGAGTTCTGGTTCGCGGCCCTCAAGGTCGGCGCGATCACGCTGTTCCTGATCCTCGGCGGCCTCGCGATCGCCGGCCTGCTGCCCGGCACCGAGGCCCCCGGCGCCACCAACCTCACCGGCGACGGCGGCTTCCTGCCGAACGGCTCCGAGGGCCTGGTCATCGGTCTGCTCGCGTCCGTGTTCGCCTACGGCGGCCTGGAAACGGTCACCATCGCGGCCGCCGAGTCCGAGCACCCCGTCCAGGGTGTCGCCAGGGCCGTGCGGACGGCGATGTGGCGCATCGCGCTCTTCTACATCGGCTCGATGGCGGTCATCGTCACGCTGGTGCCGTGGAACGACCCGGACGTCGCCAACCCCGACAAGGGTCCGTACGTCACCGCGCTGAACCATCTCGACATTCCGGGCGCGGGCATCGTGATGCAGGTCGTGGTGCTGGTCGCACTGCTCTCGGCGATGAACGCCAACATCTACGGCGCCTCCCGTATGGCGTACTCACTGGTCGCACGCGGCCAGGGGCCGAGGGCGATCGGGAAGATCTCGGGCGGTGTGCCGCGGATCGCCGTCCTCGTCTCCTCGGTCTTCGGCTTCCTGTGCGTGCTGCTCAGCTACTGGCGCCCGGACGACGTCTTCCCCTGGCTGCTGAACATGATCGGCGCGGTGATCCTGGTCGTCTGGCTGTTCGTGGCCGTCTCCCAGCTGCTGCTGCGCCGCCGCCTGGAGCGCGAGGGCCCGGAGAAGCTTGTCGTCCGTATGTGGCTGTACCCGGTGCTGACCTGGGTCGCGATCGCGGGCATGGCCGGAATCTTCGTCCTCATGCTCCGTCAGCCCGACACCCGCGACCAGCTGCTCGCGACCGGTGTGATGACCGTGGTGCTGGCCGTCACGGGCTACGTCGTGCAGAGGGTCCGGGGGTCGGCCGCACCCTCGGCCGAGGCGGCCGAGGAGCGTGCCGCCGAGTGAGCCACGGCAGCTGACCGCTGCCCCGCGCAGGACCCCTGGGCCGCCCCGGCCCGGGGGTCCTGCGCGTTCAGGGACCCCGGAGGCGGCGCGCCATCGACCGGGGCCGGCACCTGATCATCATTCACTCTTGCCGCTGCTAGTGTGCAGTTGCATAAGATGCGCAATAAGCAGCACCCGGAGGGACCGGATCATGGCCACTTACACGCTTCCTGAACTCCCGTACGACTACGCGGCGCTCGAGCCGGTCATCAGTCCGCAGATCGTCGAGCTCCACCACGACAAGCACCACGCGGCGTATGTGAAGGGCGCGAACGACACCCTTGAACAGCTCGCGGAGGCCCGCGACAAGGAAGCCTGGAGCGCGATCAACGGTCTGGAGAAGAACCTCGCGTTCCATCTCTCCGGCCACATCCTGCACAGCATCTACTGGCACAACATGACGGGCCCGAAGGAGGGCGGCGGCGGTGAGCCGCTGGACCAGGACGGCGTCGGCGAGCTCGCGGACGCGATCGCCGGGTCCTTCGGCTCGTTCGCCGCATTCAGGTCCCAGATGACCAAGGCCTCGGCGACCACGCAGGGTTCGGGCTGGGGCGTGCTCGCGTACGAGCCGGTGAGCGGTCGGCTCATCGTCGAGCAGGTCTACGACCACCAGGGCAATGTCGGCCAGGGCACCGTCCCGATCCTGGTCTTCGACGCCTGGGAGCACGCCTTCTATCTGCAGTACAAGAACCAGAAGGTCGACTTCATCGACGCGATGTGGCAGGTCGTGAACTGGCAGGACGTGGCGAAGCGGTACGAGCGCGCCAAGGAGCGCACACCGCTGATCGCCCCCTGACCGGGGCACAGTCGTCCTGCTCGTGATCGTCTTCTCAGCCTTCACCGGGCAGGCGGAAAGAGGAAGGACCCCCGCGAGGACATGACTCGCGGGGGTCCTTCTGTGCCTCCAGGCCGATCAGTCGAAGATGGGCCCCTGTGTGCGCGTGCGCTTGATCTCGTAGAAGCCCGGGATCGACGCCACCAACAGCGTGCCGTCCCAGAGCTTGGCCGCATCTTCGCCCTTGGGGGCGGGGGTGACGACCGGCCCGAAGAAGGCGATCTGCTCGCCGTCCGCACCGGGCACCGCTATGACCGGGGTGCCGACCTCCTGGCCGACCTTCTCGATGCCCTCCTTGTGGGAGGCGCGCAGTTGGGCGTCGTAGGTGTCCTTGTCCGCGTAGTCCGCCAGGGAGACGGGCAGACCGACGTCCTCCAGTGCCGCGACCACCGCGTCCCGGACAGGGCCCTGGCCCTCGTTGTGGAAGCGGGTGCCGAGCGCGGTGTAGAGCCTGCCGAGCACCTCGTCCCCGTGCTCCTGCTGGGCGGCGGTGACGACCCGGACCGGGCCCCAGGCCTTCGTGGCGAGCATCTCGCGGTAGGTCTCCGGCAGCTCGTCCAGCTTGTCCTCGTTCAGCACGGCAAGGCTCATCACATGCCAGCGGACCTCGACGTCACGTACCTTCTCGACCTCGAGCATCCAGCGCGAGGTCATCCACGCCCACGGGCACAGCGGGTCGAACCAGAAGTCGACCGGGGTCCTGCCGTTCTGAGTCATCTCTCTCCTCACATGGGCGCCAGGTTGTGCCTGCGTCGCTCGGGCAACGCCATCGGCCGGCCGATCAATTCCCATGGGAGGATCAATTCTGTTCGAACGAGACACGAAGGAGTGCTTGTGCCCGGTGAGAATCTGTCCCGCGACGAGGCCCGTACCCGGGCCGGGCTGCTGTCCGTCGACGGGTATGAGGTTGCCCTCGACGTGCGTTCCGCAGTCGGGGAGTCCGAAGAGGGCTCGGGGCCGCGCACCTTCCGGTCGGTGACGACGATCCGGTTCCGGGCCGCCGAACCGGGCGCGTCGACGTTCGTGGATCTGATCGCCCCCGCCGTGACCGGCATCACACTCAACGGGGAGGAGCTGGACCCCGCCACGGCCTTCGACGGCTCGAGGATCGCGCTGGACTCTCTCGCCGCCGAGAACGTCCTGGTGGTGGACGCGCAGTGCGCGTACAGCCGTACCGGCGAGGGACTGCACCGCTTCGTCGACCCGGAGGACGGTGAGGTCTATCTGTACACGCAGTACGAGCCGGCCGACGCCCGCCGGGTCTTCGCCACCTTCGAACAGCCGGATCTCAAGGCGCCGTTCCGCTTCGAGGTAACCGCGCCCGATGCCTGGACGGTGTGGAGCAACGGCGAGGGCACGCGCGGTGAGGACGGCGTGTGGCGGTTCGCCCCGACCAGGCCGATCTCCACCTACATCACCTGCGTCGTGGCAGGTCCGTACCACTATGTGACCGACCTGTACGAGCGGGAGCTGGCGGACGGCACGACGCTGCGGATTCCGCTCGGCGCCATGTGCCGCAAGGGGCTGGCGAAGCACTTCGACGCGGACGACGTCTTCCTCGTCACCAAGCAGGGCTTCGACTTCTTCCACGACCACTTCGACTACCCGTACCCCTTCGGGAAGTACGACCAGGCCTTCGTGCCCGAGTACAACCTCGGAGCGATGGAGAACCCGGGCATGGTCACCTTCCGCGAGGAGTACATCTTCCGCGGGAAGGTCACGACAGCCTCGTACGAGCGCCGGGCGAATGTGATCCTGCACGAGATGGCGCACATGTGGTTCGGCGACCTGGTCACCATGCAGTGGTGGGACGACCTGTGGCTGAAGGAGTCCTTCGCGGACTTCATGGGGTCGTTCTCGATGGTGGAGGCGACGCGGTTCACCAACGGGTGGGTGACCTTCGCCAACAACCGCAAGGCGTGGGCCTACCGGGCCGACCAGCTGCCGTCCACGCACCCGGTCACGGCCGACATCCGTGACCTGGAGGACGCCAAGCTCAACTTCGACGGGATCACCTACGCCAAGGGCGCTTCGGTGCTCAAGCAGCTGGTGGCGTACGCGGGGCGGGACGCGTTCCTGGATGGAGCACGGCGCTACTTCAAGCGGCACGCCTACGGGAACACACAGCTCGGCGATCTGCTGTCGGTGCTGGAGGAGACGTCCGGGCGCGACATGAAGGCCTGGTCGCGGTCATGGCTCCAGACGTCCGGGGTCAACTCGCTGACGCCGCAGGTCACGTACGACGCGGGTGGCCGGATCACCGAGCTCGCCGTGGTCCAGGACGGGGCGGAGCTTCGTCCGCACAGGGTGGCGGTCGGCCTGTACCGGGTCGAGGGCACGGAGCTCGTGCGGTACGCGCGTGCCGAGGCTGATGTAGCCGGGGTGCGGACGGTGGTGGCCGAGCTGGCGGGCGCGGAGCGGCCGGAGCTGGTTCTCGTCAACGACGATGACCTGACGTACTGCAAGATCCGCTTCGACGAGGGGTCGCTGGAGGCGCTGCGGGCGCACCTGGGCGACATCACGGACCCACTGGCGCGGGCACTGTGCTGGTCGGCGCTGTGGAACCTGACGCGGGACGCGCTGATGCCGGCGCGGGACTTCATCGACCTGGTGCTGACATTCGCCGGGCGCGAGTCGGACATCGGCGTACTGCAGATGCTGCACGCGTGGGCGCGGGCGGCGCTCGACCACTACGCGGCTCCGGCGTGGCGCGAGGAGGGCGGGCGGCTGCTCGCCGAGGGAGCGCTGCGGGAGCTGCGGCTGGCCGATGCCGGGAGCCAGCACCAGCTGACATGGGCGCGGTTCTTCGCGGCGGTCGCCCGGAGCGAGGCGGACTTCCAACTGCTGACCGGGCTGCTGGAGGGCACGGCGAAGGTCGACGGCCTCGACGTCGACCAGGAGCTGCGCTGGGCGTTCCTGGAGCCGCTGGCCGCGCACGGGGTGGCGGACGAGTCCGTCATCTCGGCGGAACTGGCCCGTGACGACACGGCCTCGGGCAAGCGCCACCAGGTCCGCTGCCTGGCGGCGCGGCCGTCGGCGGCGGTCAAGGACCAGGCGTGGGCGGCGGTCGTGGAGTCGGACACCCTGTCCAACGCGCTGGTGGAGGCGACGATCGCGGGCTTCGTCCAGCCGGGGCAGCGCGAGCTGCTGGCGCCGTTCACACCGAAGTACTTCGAGGCGATCGAGCGGGTGTGGTCGAAGCGGTCGATCCAGATCGCGATGGATGTGGTGCGGGGCCTGTACCCGTCGCTCCAGGACGACGAGTCGACGCTGACGGCGACGGACGAGTGGCTGAGCACCCACGAGTCCTCGGCTCCGGCCCTGCGCCGACTGGTCCTGGAATCCCGCGACGACCTGGCGAGGGCGCTGCGCGCGCAGGCGTGTGACGCGGGGGCGTCGGCGGGCTGAGCGGTGGGGAAGGGCGGGGATGTCCCCGCCCTTCCCGCTACACCTTGCGGCGGCGGGGACCCCCGCTTCGCGTCACCGTGCCGGCCCCTGCCTCCGCGGACGGATGCTGCGCGCCACGCGGACGGAATCCGGCAGCGGAACGCGGAAGCGGTGCCCACTGTGGCGATGCCCCTGGGCGGCGCCCAGGGCCATCGCCCGACGGACCGGTCGCTGACCCCGGCGGGCTGGGGCTCTGCCTTCTTTCGGATCAGGCCGGATCCATGAGCCGCGTCCGCTGCTGGGGCGCCTCCCCTGCCTGAGGGGACACGGGGATGGGGACACCTCCCCCGCGGGCCACGGAGTGGGACACCTCCCCACGCCGAAAGGCCTGGGGGTTGGGGGTACTTCCCACGCCGAAAGGCCGTGGGGGCATGCCAGGGCCCGCGGGACCGGAAAGAACCGGGAGAAGGGCGCTGAGCCAGAGGATCCCGGGCAGGACGATGCCGGTGAACTCGCCCGCAGCCAGGGGATCCGGGGGGCGTCAGCGGGCACGGCGCGCGCCCCCTCCGCAGAAGCCGGCCGGGGCCGGCAAGGCGTGGCCGGCGCTGTCCGCCCCGTTCCCGCACGTCAGCCATACGGCCCAGCGATCCTGATCGGCAGTCGAACGCTTGCACTTTAGGGCAGGCTTGTGCCGGAATGTCGACGGGCTTGTAACAGCGGTTAGCGGGCTGCGGAGGTGTGGGCATCTCCCCGGCATGACGCAGTCCAACACTCCCCTCTCCCCCCTCCCCCTCAGCCACCTCTCCGAGGTGCAGCAGCGGGTGATGTCCACATCGCAGTTGCGGGCGCTCGGGGTGGCCCCCGCGCGGATTGCCGAGCAGTGCCGGGCCGGTGGGACCTGGCAGTTGATGTTGCCCGGGGTGTATCTGCTGCGGCCCGGGACGCCGACCAGCCAGGAGCGGCTGCACGGGGCGCTGCTGTACGCCGGGCGGCGGGATGCCGATGAGGCCATGATCACCGGGATGGCCGCGCTCGCCCTGTACGGCTTCTCGACCGCGACGCCGCTGATGTCGCTCGAGTTCATCGACGTGCTCGTGGCGCGTACCCGGCGGCTGCGGTCGACCGGGTGTGTCCGGCTGGTGCGGGCGCATGCCTTGCCGGCGTCGCTGCAGATCACCGGGCTGCCGGTGGCACCTGTGGCGCGGGCCGTCGCGGATGCCGTCGCTCAGCTCGCCGACGCCAAGGCCGTGCGCGCGCTGCTGACCGAGGCCGTGCGCGGCGGCCATTGCGAACCCGCGATACTCGTAAGGGAGTTGAACGACACCCGGCTCCTCGATCTCCCCCATGTCGTCGGTGCGGTCGACTCGCTGCTCGCCGAGGGCCGGGCGCTGTCCGAGGGCCGGCTGTACGAGGTGGTGCGCGGGAACCGGCTTCCCGAGCCTTTGTGGAACGTGGATCTGCGGCTGCCCGGCGGCCCTCATCTCGGCGGGGTGGACGCGTACTGGCCCGAGCAGGCCGTCGCCGTGGAACTGGACACCCGTGCGCCCCGGCAGGACGACGACGCCAGGTGGTCGGCGTCCGTCCGCAAGCGGGAACATCTGGAGCGGCTCGGCATCACCGTCGTCCACATCACGCCGCGCAAGCTCCGGGAGTCGCCCGATCAGCAGGCGGTCGTGATCCGTACGGCCCTGATGGCAGCCGTGGACCGCGAGCCGGCAGCCTATGTGGTGGTGCTGCCGCGCTGAGCGGACCGGCCGACCGGGGGTCTGGAGCGCCACAGCTCCAGCCCGACGTCGACCAGTTCGACCCGGTCGAGAGAGGGCAACGCCTCCAGCGGGTACCAGGCGGCGAGGTCCGTCGAGCCGTTCGTCTCGCTGCGCAGCGAACCGCCGGTGATCCGCCCCTCGTACACGATCCGCAGTCCCTGGAAGTCCGCGGTGGCGCCGAGCCGGCGCGCATAGTGGCGGCGGATCGAGTCCAGACCGAGCAGTGCGGTCATCTCCGCCGTGTACCCGGTCTCCTCCTCGACCTCACGGACGACGGTGTCCAGCGGGTCCTCCCCGTGGTCCATGCCCCCGCCGGGCAGTGTCCACTTCCTGGTCCCGTCGCGGGCCACGAAGCGCGCCAGCAGTATCTGCTCCTTCTGTACGCACACCGCGTAGGCCGCGACCCTCAACTCCTTGTTCATCCCGTGAGATTAGTCAAACAGGCGGGTTCGCGGGCGAGTACTCGGGCTGCGGCCGGCGCGGCGGCGAAGCGCCTTGTGCCTGCCGCATCCGAGCCTCCGTGAAGCGGACGGTGCGGTCCCCGTCGGGCCCCGTGCTCGGTACGGGCCGAACCCGTGAGCGGGAGCGTGGTTCCCGTGCTCCGGTCGAGCAGCAGCAGTCCGGCGCGCGGGTCCTGCTCCGGATTGCCCAGGGTCAGGACCCTCGCGTGCCCCGGTAGTCGGGCCGGCTGAACAAGACGGGCGAGCCCACCCGGACGAAGCCGGGTTGCCGCCCCGATGGCCGGCCTCGACGCCGTGCTCGGTGCCGGTGGCGATGAAGAAGGTGTCGGCGGCGCGGATGAACGCCTCCTGGCCGGGGGTGAGGCGCGCACCGTGCCGCACGGCTCCGCTCGGGTGCCCGCGGCCGCAACGCCTTCGTACAGCTCCCGCTTCTGCAGGTGGTCGGGGCAGCCGGCGAAGACCCCCGTTCGGTCTCGTGGGCCGGAGTCCGAGGACCGTCGGCGACGGGCTCGATGCCACTGCCCATGGCGTCCCGGCACTACGTCAGCCCCACGTAAGCTGACCGTCCGGTTCCGCCCCGGTACGGACCAGACCTCGTCCGGCCGCCTCCGGCGCGGCGGTTCATCCCTGTTTGATCCTCATGGCGCATACTCCGCAGTGGCGGATGTACGCCATGGCAACATCCCGCCTTCAGCAACTCTCCACAAACCCCTGTCATTTACGAAAGGGTGAGCGGTCATCCGGCACCGAATTCCGGACCCTCTTCTTTCACAAACAGGGATGCTGATGACCCCCGAGTCCCAGAGCTCCATAAAAGGGCGGAGACGCGCGGCACGCGTGGCAGCCGCAGCCGGTCTCGTGGCCGCGCTGGTCGCCACCGGCGCCGCACCGGCGTTCTCGGCGGGTGCCGCCGACGACCCGGCAGGCTCCGCCCCCGTCAAGGCTTCCACCGACAAGCTCGGTACGGCCGACGCCGATCTGCTCGCCCAGGCCGAGGCCAAGGGCCAGAAGAGCGTCACCGTGATGGTCGCCACCGCGCCCGGCGCCACCGAGCAGGTCGCGGACCAGCTCGACGCGGTGCCCGGCGCCACGGTCGGCAAGACGGACGACAAGCTCGGTTACGTACGGGCCACCCTGCCGACCACCAAGGCGGACGCCGCACTCAAGGCAGCCCAGAAGCTGTCCTCCGTGCACGGGATCGACCTCAAGCACGAGATCAAGCTGGACGACCCGACCCCGGACGGCCTGGGCACCTCGCCCGGCACGGCCAACGGGATCGCCACCTCGCCCAATGGCTCCCGCACCTCGGGCGCCACGGCCGGAAGCTACCCGGCGCCGGGCAAGCGCACGCCCGCGAAGAACCCGTACAACCCGTCCTTCGAGACGGGCGCGGTGGAGTTCGTCGAGGACCACCCCAAGGCCGACGGCCGCGGCGTGACCATCGGCATCCTCGACTCCGGTGTCGACCTGGGTCACCCCGCGCTGCAGAAGACCACCACAGGCGAGCGCAAGATCGTCGACTGGGTCACCGCGACCGACCCGGTCGCCGACGGCGACGGCACCTGGCGCCAGATGAACGTCGAGGTCACCGGCCCGACGTTCACCGCGGACGACCGCACCTGGACCGCCCCGGCCGGCTCGTTCAAGTACCGCAAGTTCGAGGAAGCCGCCACCAAGGGCGGCGACATGGCGGGCGACCTCAACCGCGACGGTGACACCACCGACGTCTGGGGCGTCCTCTACGACGCGGCCGCCGGCACCGCCCGGGTCGACCTGAACAACAACGGCGACTTCGGCGACGACGTGGCGATGAAGCCGTACAAGGACGGCTTCCAGGTCGGCTACTTCGGTACCGACAACCCGGCCACCGAGGTCGTCGAGCGTATCCCGTTCGTCATCGAGATCCGCAAGGACGTGGTGGTCGACGCGGCCGGCACGAAGTCCGACTTCGTCAACATCGGCGTCATCGAGGGCTCGCACGGCACGCACGTCGCCGGTATCACCGCCGCCAACAGCCTCTTCGGTGGCCGGATGAACGGTGCCGCGCCCGGCGCCAAGCTGGTCTCGTCCCGCGCCTGCACCTGGAGCGGCGGCTGCACCAACATCGCGCTCACCGAGGGCATGATCGACCTCGTCACCAACCGCGGTGTCGACATCGTCAACATGTCGATCGGCGGACTGCCGCCCCTCAACGACGGCAACAACGCCCGCGCCGAGCTCTACACCCGGCTGATCGACACCCACGGCGTCCAGCTGGTCATCTCGGCGGGCAACGAGGGCCCGGGCACCAACACCATCGGTGACCCCGGTCTGGCGGACAAGGTCATCTCCGTCGGCGCCTCGATCTCCCGGCAGACCTGGGCCGCCAACTACGGCTCCACGGTGGCCAAGCCGTACGCGATGCTCCCCTTCTCCTCCCGCGGCCCGCGCGAGGACGGCGGCTTCACGCCGACCATCACCGGTCCCGGCGCGGCCATCAACACCACCCAGACCTGGTCGCCCGGCGGCCCGGTCAAGGAGGCGGGCTACGCGCTCCCGGCCGGGTACTCCATGCTGCAGGGCACGTCGATGTCCTCGCCGCAGGTCGCCGGTGCGAGCGCACTGCTGCTCTCCGCGGCCAAGCAGCGGAAGATCGATCTGAACCCGGCCGATCTGCGCACCGCGCTCACCAGCACCGCGCGGAAGATCAGCGGTGTCCAGGCGCATGAGCAGGGCGCCGGTCTGATCGACATCGTCGAGGCATGGGAGGCCGTCAAGGACGGTGCGACCGCCCACGAGTACAAGGTCAAGGCCCCCGTCGACACCTCGATCGACTTCGCGCTCAAGGAGCCGGGCTTCGGCACCGGTCTCTACGACCGTGAGGGCGGCCTGAAGGCGGGTCAGAAGAAGACGTACGACGTCACGATCACCCGCACCACCGGTCCGGACCGTCCCATCGAGCACGAGCTCGACTGGAAGAACAACGACGGCACCTTCCGGCTGCTCGGTGACGACGAGGTCGACCTGCCGCTGAACCAGCCGGTCACCGTCAAGGTCCAGGCACGCCCCGGCTCCGCCGGTGTGCACAGTGCGATCCTCGAGGCCGACGACGAGGACACCGAGGGCGTCGACAAGCAGATCCTCGCCACGGTCGTGGTCGCGGGCGAGCTGACGAAGCCCGGCTACTCCCTCTCGGCGAGCGGCTCGGTCCAGCGCAACAGCTCGAAGTCGTACTTCATCAACGTGCCGGCGGGCGCCAAGAACCTCGAGGTCGCCCTCGGCGGACTGAGCGCGGGCAGCCAGACCCGGTTCATCTCGATCCACCCGTACGGTCTGCCGGTCGACGAGAACTCGACGACCTTCTGCTACCCGAACTACGACAACCCGGCCAACACCTGCCGCCCGGACGTGCGTTCGTACGCCGAACCGCTGCCCGGCGTCTGGGAGATCGAGGTCGAGTCGCGGCGTACGTCGCCGCTGCTGAACAACCCGTACAAGCTCGATGTGACGGTGCTCGGCGCGGACTTCGACCCGGCTGTGAAGACGCTGCCCGAGGCGAAGATCGGCACCCCGGCGCCGGTGAAGTGGAACGTCTCCAACGGCTTCGCCGCCATCGACGGCAAACTGGTGGGCGGTTCACTCGGCTCGGCCAAGGTGGAGCGTCCCACGATCGCGGACGGTGCCCGGCAGGTCCGTTCCGTCACCATCGGTGAGGGTGTCGAGCGGCTCGACGTGGCCATCGGCTCGCCGTCGGACAACGGCGCGGACCTGGACCTCTTGGTCGTGAAGGACGGGGTCGTGGTCGGCCAGGCCGCCGACGGAGACTCCGAGGAGGCCGTGAGCCTGGTGAAGCCGGCCGCGGGCACGTACCTGATCGTGGTCGACGGCTACTCGGTTCCGGCCGGGACCACCACGTTCGACTACCGCGACGTGTACTTCTCGGCGGCGCTCGGCTCGGTCAAGGTCGACGCCACCCCGGTGAAGCTCCCGGGCGGCGCGACGGCGGAGGTCGCCGCCGAGGTCGTCGTGGCGAGCGAGGCACCGGCCGGCCGGCAGTTCTTCGGCGAGGTGCAGCTGCAGAACGCACGCGGCACCGCCGCGGGCACCGGCAGCGTGGTGATCGAGAAGGTCACGCCGTAACGGTGTGAACGGCACGAGGGGGCGGGCGCCCGCAACGGGCGCCCGCCCTTCGCCCTGTCTGCCTGCTCAGCCTTCCTGCCTGCTCAGCCACGGCCGGGGCACTCGACACCGCGTGCGCCGGGCAGCGCCTTCTGTACCCACTTGCGGCCGTAGTCGAGGTGGTCGCGCACAGGGCCCACGTCGTCTCCCACGGGCGGCAGCGGGGCGGCGTCACCCTCCCGGAAGGTGATCGGCTCCTCGCCCGGGAACCGGGAGACCATGACGAGCATCCGCACGCCGCTCCGGAAGTACCCGTCGTCGCCGTCACCGGACGCGGTGAAGGTGATGTCCCGCCGCGCGCGGTACTGCGGCATGTACGAGCGGTCCACGAACAGGTCGACCCGCAGGCCCCTCCCGCCGCCCAGCGCCTCGACCTGCGCCACCGTGCCCTCGACGATGTACGCGGCACAGGCGACCTGGCCCTCCGGCGTGAGCTTCGCCGAGTCCTCGGCGGCGGCGGTGCCGCCACCGGCTCCCGTGCCGTTGTGCGCCCCGAGGTAGGCCCCTGCAAGGCCGACCGCCGCCGTGGCCACCGACGCCGCGAGGGCCATGACGAGCCTGCGCCGCCCGCGCGCCGGCCTCTGCACCGCGCGTGCGGCGGGCTCCCGGGCGAGGTGGTCCCCGATGAACCTGAGCTGCTCACGCAGCAGGGCCGCGTCGGCCGCCGCCGCCGCGACCTGCGGATCGCGCTCCGCACCCGCCGGCACCGGCTCGCCGATCATCGCGAGCGCCACCGGATCCATGCCGTGCTCGTCCACCGTCACACCACCTCCTCGGCCCGCAGCCGCTTCCGCATGGCGCGCATGGCGGTGTGCAGCCGGCTCTTGACCGTTCCCTCGGGAATCTCCAGGGCTTCGGCGATCCGGGCCAGGGGCAGGTCCGCGTAGAAGCGCAGGACCACCACCCGGCGCTGCTCCAGCGGCAGCGCCTCGAGCCCCTCGGCCACCGTCAGCGCCAGCGCGCTGGCCTCCTCGCCGCCCCGCTGCACCGTCTCCCACGGCCTCAGCGCGATCAGCCGCTCGTCGAGCCGCTCCCTCCTGCGTCGCGCCCGGTGCCAGTCGGCGGCGACGTTCGAGGCGACGACGGCGCACCAGGCGGCGGTGTCCCGCGGGGCGCCGCCTTCCTTCGCCCGGGCCTCCATCAGCTTGAGCCGTACCTGCTGCACCCCGTCCGGCAGGTCCGCGTGCGCCATGCCGCCCAGCGCGAGGATCGCGCGCACCCGGTCCACGAGCGCTGCGTCCAACGGGTCCTCCCCCGTCCCCCGGGGTCTCCTCCACAGCGCCACCCGCGCCTCCCTCCCGCTTGCTGCCACCTGTGACGCGGGAGGCCGGCGAAACGTTCGGCTCGTCTCGCACTTCGGGCAATGGATTGGACAAGACCGCCGGGGACATACGCATCATGGAGCGGCACCCAGGCCAGCAGAACTGCACGAATCAGCACGAAGGAGTCGTCGTGAGGGTCGGAATCGTCGGAGCCACCGGTCAGGTCGGCACGGTCATGCGCAGGATCCTCATCGAGCGGAAGTTCCCGGTCGACGAGCTGAGGCTGTTCGCCTCGGCCCGGTCCGCCGGTACCGTCCTCGACGGTGTGACGGTCGAGGACGCGTCCACCGCCGACTACTCCGGCCTCGACATCGCCATCTTCTCCGCCGGTGGCGCGACCTCCAGGGCGCTCGCCGAGAAGGTCGCCGCGCAGGGTGCTGTCGTGATCGACAACTCCTCCGCCTGGCGCCGCGACCCCGAGGTCCCGCTCGTCGTCTCCGAGGTGAACCCGCACGCGATCAAGGACCGCCCCAAGGGCATCATCGCCAACCCGAACTGCACGACGATGGCCGCGATGCCGGTGCTCAAGCCGCTGCACCAGGAGGCGGGGCTGACCGCCATGGTCGCCACCACGTACCAGGCTGTGTCGGGCTCGGGCCTCGCGGGCGTCGCCGAGCTCGACGACCAGGTCAAGGCCGTCGCCCCGCGCGCCACCGAGCTCACCCACGACGGCGAGGCCATCGCCTACCCCGAGCCTGGCGTGTACCGGCGCCCCATCGCCTTCAACGTCCTGCCGCTGGCCGGATCGATCGTCGACGACGGCTCCCACGAGACCGACGAGGAGCAGAAGCTCCGCAACGAGTCCCGCAAGATCCTGGAGATCCCGGACCTCAAGGTGTCCGGCACCTGCGTCCGCGTCCCGGTCTTCTCCGGCCACTCGCTCCAGGTCAACGCCCGCTTCGCGCGTCCGATCTCCGTGGAGCGCGCCTACGAGCTGCTGAAGGACGCGCAGGGCGTCGAGCTCTCCGAGATCCCGACCCCGCTCCAGGCGGCGGGCAAGGACGCGTCGTACGTGGGCCGTATCCGCGTGGACGAGACCGTCGAGAACGGCCTCGCGCTGTTCCTGTCCAACGACAACCTGCGCAAGGGCGCGGCGCTGAACGCGGTGCAGATCGCGGAGCTGGTGGCGGCGGAGCTGCGCGGCTGAGACAGCAGTCCGAGGGGGCGGGCGCCGGGGGCGCCCGCCCCCTCGGCGTTCCGAGAGCCGGATGACGACGCAGCGGCGCGTCGACGTCGGCCGTGCGCTGCCGCGGCACCGAGCCGATGCGTTGCCGAAGGCGCTCCCACGCCGTCGCGCGGACCTGCTCGCACTGCGCCCCGGAGTCCTTGGTCCGACGGCACTCGGCTGCCGGGAGCAGCACCTGGAACGGGTGTGTAGGTGCTCGAGGTGGGCAGCGGTGATCACGCCGCGGCCGGCCGCGGCCACCACCGCGTTGGCACCGCGGCGCTCACCGCGCCGCCGACGTCCTGCGGTAGGCCGCGTCGATCGAGGCCAGTTCCTCCGCGGTGAGCACGTCCTCCACCCGCTCGAAGCCGTCCGGGGCGCGCTCGGCCACGGCCCGCAGCAGGCGATCGGCAGGCATCTCACGCATCGCCGTGACCAGGGCGTTCACCGGGGCGGTGCGCTGCTGCTCGTACGCGCGCAGGCCGGCCGGGACCGAGTGGGCCGCGGTGAGGCAGCGCGCCAGCGCCCGGGCGTCGAGGATTGCCTGCGAGCCGCCGTTGGAGCCGATCGGGTACATGGGATGGGCGGCGTCACCGAGCAGGGTGACGCGGCCGGCGCCCCACTGCTCCAGCGGGTCACGGTCGGCCATGGGGTACTCGAGGATCTCGCCGGTGGCGGCCAGCAGGGCGGGTACGTCCAGGCCGATACGGTCGAGCCGCCAGTCGGCGAAGTACGCAAGGACGTCGTCGAGACGCCCGGTGCGGTTCCAGGCGGCGCCCTCCACCGGGCCCGGGGTGCCGACGCGGACCTCGGCGACCCAGTTCAGCAGCGCCTCGCCACGGCGCTCGGCGCGGCGCGAGATGGGGTAGACGACCAGCTTGGCGGTGGCGTTGCTGCCGGCGATGACCATTGTGCGGCCGTCGAGGAACGGCTCGCCGAGAGCAGTGCCACGCCACATCCGGATGCCGTTCCACAGGGGGAGCCGCTGTTCGCCGGGGTGGAGCCGCCTGCGGACCGTGGAGTGCAGTCCGTCCGCGCCGATCAGGGCGTCGGCGCGGACGGTGGTGCGGGCGCCGCTCTCCACGTCACGCAGGGAGACCTGCAGCGCGTCCCCATCTCCGTGCCCGTCCTGCTCGAAGCCGTCCAGCGCGGTGCCGGTACGTACGGTGTCCGGACCCAGCCGGTCGCGTACGGCGTCGTACAGAAGCTGCTGGAGCTCGCCGCGGTGCAGCGAGTACTGGGGCCACTCGTGCCCCGCCGCGCGGCCCCTCGGCTCGGCCCAGATGCGGTTGCCGTGCCGGTCGAAGTGGGCCATCTCGGCGGTGGGGACGGCGATTTCGGCGAGCGCGTCGCCCAGGCCCAGCGCGGTCAGCTCGGCCACGGCGTGCGGCAGCAGATTGATGCCCACGCCGACGGGCCACAGTTGCCGGGCCGACTCGGCCACCTGGGGGCGCAGCCCCGTCTCGTGCAGGGTCAGGGCGCAGGTCAGCCCGCCGATACCGGCCCCTGCGATCACGATGTCGGCACTCATGTGCGCTCCCCCTTGTCCATGCCTGCGTGCGGCGACCGTCGCCGACGATTCTCCCGGGCGGACGACGGCCGGCCCGTGGAAGGATGACTCGAAACATCACATACCGAGGAGATGACCGGGTGCCTGGCACAAACCTGACCCGTGAAGAGGCGCAGCAGCGGGCGCGCCTGCTCACCGTTGACTCGTACGAGATCGACCTCGATCTCTCCGGGGCCCAGGAGGGCGGGACCTACCGGTCCGCGACCACTGTGCGTTTCGCGTCGGCCGAGGCCGGCGCAGAGAGCTTCATCGACCTCGTCGCGCCCGCCGTGCACGAGGTCGTGCTGAACGGGAAGTCGCTGGACGTCGCCGCGGTCTTTCGCGACTCGCGGATCGCGCTGGCCCATCTGCACGAGGGCGACAACGAGCTGCGGGTGGTCGCGGACTGCGCGTACACCAACACCGGGGAGGGTCTGCACCGCTTCGTCGACCCGGTGGACCAGCAGGCGTATCTCTATACGCAGTTCGAGGTGCCGGACGCACGCCGGGTCTTCGCCTCGTTCGAGCAGCCTGATCTGAAGGCCACGTTCCAGTTCACCGTGAAGGCGCCCCAGGACTGGACGGTGATCTCGAACTCGCCGACGCCGGAGCCGAAGGACAACATCTGGCACTTCGAGCCGACGCCGCGGATCTCGACGTACGTCACGGCGCTGATCGTCGGGCCCTACCACTCGGTGCACAGCAGCTACGAGAAGGACGGCCGGTCCGTGCCCATGGGCGTGTACTGCCGTCCTTCGCTCGCCGAGTTCCTGGACGCGGAAGCGATCTTCGAGGTCACCCGGCAGGGCTTCGACTGGTTCCAGGAGAAGTTCGACTACCCGTACCCCTTCGCCAAGTACGACCAGCTGTTCGTGCCGGAGTTCAATGCGGGCGCGATGGAGAACGCGGGCGCCGTGACCTTCCGCGACCAGTACGTCTTCCGTTCGAAGGTGACGGACGCGGCGTACGAGCGGCGGGCCGAGACGATCCTGCACGAGCTGGCCCACATGTGGTTCGGTGACCTGGTCACCATGGAGTGGTGGAACGACCTGTGGCTGAACGAGTCGTTCGCCACCTTCACCTCGGTCGCCTGCCAGGCATACGCGCCGGGCTCCAAGTGGCCGAACGCGTGGACCACGTTCGCGAACTCGGAGAAGACCTGGGCGTACCGGCAGGACCAGCTGCCGTCGACCCATCCGATCATGGCCGAAATTCGCGACCTCGATGACGTTCTCGTGAACTTCGACGGCATCACCTACGCCAAGGGTGCGTCCGTTCTCAAGCAGCTCGTCGCCTATGTCGGCATGGACGAGTTCTTCACCGGCGTGCAGGCGTACTTCAAGGCGCACGCGTTCGGGAACACGCGCCTGCCCGATCTGCTGGGCGCGCTGGAGCAGACGAGCGGCCGGGATCTGAAGACCTGGTCGAAGGCGTGGCTGGAGACCGCCGGTATCAACATCCTGCGGCCACAGGTCGAGACGGACGCGGACGGTGTCATCACCGCGTTCGCGGTCAAGCAGGAGGCCCCGGCACTCCCGGCCGGCGCCAAGGGCGAGCCCGTGCTGCGCCCGCACCGGATCGCCATCGGCCTGTACGACCTGGACGAGGCCGGGAAGCTGGTGCGCACCGAGCGCATCGAGCTGGACGTCGACGGGGAGCTCACCGCCGTGCCCGCCCTGGTCGGCAAGGTCCGTCCCGCGGTGATCCTGCTCAACGACGACGACCTGTCGTACGCGAAGGTCCGGCTCGACGAGACCTCGCTGAAGAACGTGACCGAGCACCTCGGTGACTTCACCGAGTCGCTGCCGCGGGCACTGTGCTGGGCCTCGGCCTGGGACATGACCCGTGACAGCGAGCTGGCCACCCGTGACTACCTGGCCCTCGTCCTGTCCGGGATCGGCAAGGAGTCCGACATCGGCGTGGTCCAGTCGCTGCACCGCCAGGTGAAGCTGGCGATCGACCTGTATGCGGCGCCGAACTGGCGCGAGGCCGGTCTGACCCAGTGGACGGACGCCACCCTGGCTCATCTGCGGGCGGCCGAGCCGGGCAGCGACCACCAGCTGGCGTGGGCGCGGGCGTTCGCCGCGACCGCGCGTACACCGCAGCAGCTGGACCTGCTCGAGGCGCTGCTGGACGGCTCGGAGACGATCGAGGGACTGGTCGTCGACACCGAGCTGCGCTGGGCGTTCGTGGAGCGCCTCGCCGCGGTCGGCGTCTTCGACGAGGAGGAGATCGCCGCGGAGTACGAGCGGGACAAGACCGCCGCCGGCGAGCGCCACGCGGCCACCGCGCGGGCGGCGCGGCCCACCGACGTGGCCAAGGCCGAGGCATGGGCCGCGGTCGTGGAGGGCGACAAGCTCCCGAACGCCGTGCAGGAGGCGGTGATCGTGGGCTTCGTGCAGACGGACCAGCGTGAGCTGCTGGCCCCGTACACGGAGAAGTTCTTCGCGGCGGTCAAGGATGTGTGGGAGTCGCGCAGCCACGAGATGGCCCAGCAGATCGCGGTGGGCCTCTACCCGTCGCTGGAGGTCTCGCAGGCCACCCTGGACACGACCGATGCCTGGCTGGAGTCGGCACAGCCGAGCGCGGCCCTGCGCAGGCTGATTTCGGAGTCGCGCGCGGGCGTCGAGCGGGCGCTGAAGGCTCAGTCGGCGGACGCGGCCGCGGGCTAGGACCGGAAATTTCACTCAGGGGCGTCCCGGACCGTACGGTCCGGGACGCTTTTTCATGGTCTGGACCACACACATTTGCGCCACCTTGGTGACCCCTCGTCAAACTCCTTCTGGGAACCCGGATATGCTCCCGCCCGTTCGTTCATATGATCTTTCTCGTTAGATTCTGAGGATGCTGATGGTTCGACAGGGAACGTCGACCGGAAGTCCGAGGCCCCCGGCCGGTCTGATCTGGCAGCTGCCTGTCGTCGCCACGCTCGCGGCGGCGGTCCTGGCCGTCACCCAGGTCCCCGGCTCGGCTCGGACCCCCGTGGTCATTGTCTCGGTCGCATCGGTCGTCGCAGTCGCGCTCGCCTGCGCGGAACTCATGCGCCGGGGCAGGCTGATGGCCGAACTGCGGGACCGGCTCGCGAAACAGGAGACCGAGCTCGACCGCCTGGCGGCCGAAACCGCACGCCTCGCCGGTGAGTTGCTGCCCGAGGTGGTGGAGCAGCTGCGCAAGGGCGAGTTCCCCGAGGACGTACTGGCCTCGCTGGACATGCCCCCGGCCCACCAGGCGGTGCTCAGCTCGGTCGTCAACGCGGTCGTCGCCGAGGACGACCTGCGCGAGTCCGCCCAGCGCGCGTTCGTCAACATCGCCCGCCGGGTCCAGGCCATCGTGCACCAACAGGCCCAGGAACTGCGGGAGATGGAGGACCGGCACGGCCAGTCGCCCCAGGTCTTCGGCGACCTGCTGCGCATCGACCACGGCACCGCGCTGATCGGCCGCCTCGCCGACTCGATCGCCGTGCTCGGCGGTGCGCGGCCGGGCCGCCAGTGGAGCAAGGCCGTGCCGCTCTACAGCGTGATGCGTGGCGCGATGAGCCGCATCATCGACTACCAGCGCGTCGAACTGCACTCGGTCTCCGAGGTCGCGGTCGTCGGCACCGCCGTCGAGCCGCTGATCCACGCTCTCGCCGAGCTGCTCGACAACGCGACCCGCTACTCGCCGCCGCAGACCAGGGTCCATCTGACCGCCGTCGACGTGCAGTCCGGCATCGCGATCGAGATCGAGGACGGCGGCGTCAGCATGAGCGAGGAGGCCCGCAAGCGGGCCGAGCGCATGCTGCGCCAGGCCCAGCAGGGCATCGACGTCAACGACCTCGGTGAGACGCCCCGGCTCGGCCTCGCGGTGGTCGGCCGGCTGTCGCAGGCGTACGGCTTCCAGGTCTCGCTGCGCTCGTCGGCCTACGGCGGTGTGCGTGCCGTCCTCATCGTCCCTCAGGACCTGATCACGGCGGCCACCTCGGCGACCGGCCTCGCCCACGGCATCGGCACCGCGTCCGGTCCGCGGCCCGCCGGCTCGGACACCTTCGAGCGCATGCCCCGGCCCGTCACCGGGCCCACCGCGGCCCAGCCGCCTGCCGAGGACGAGGTTGTGATGGTCACCGAGCGGACCCCCACCGGTCTGCCGCAGCGACGCCGCAAGAACCGGGTGACCGCGCCGGCCCCCGCACCCGCCGCGGCCGCATCCGCCGAACCCGAACCGGACTCCGCACCGGCCGTACAGCCCGGCATGTGGCTGGCAGCGTTCCAGAGCGGCCTGTCCGGTGACACCCCCCAGACGAGTAAGGAAAACAACCAGCCATGATTCAGCGGCAGTCCAACCAGACCAACATGGACTGGATGCTCAAGGACCTGGCGGAAGGAGTGCCGCAGACGAGGAACGTCGTCGTCCTGTCCGCCGACGGTCTGCGCATGGCCCAGTACGGCGCGGAGAACGACACTGCCGACCGACTGGCCGCCGCCTGCGCCGGACTGCAGTCCCTGGCGGCCGCCGTGGGTGCCGAACTCCCGCACGGTGACGGGAAGATGCGACTCGTCGTCATCGAGATGGACGGCGGCTTCTTCTATCTGATGGCGGCGGGCTCGGGCGCGTATCTCGCCGTGCTGGCCGACGAAGGCGTCGACGCGGGGCTGATGGGGCAGCGGATGCGGGACCTCGTGCTGCGGATCGGAGAGCACCTGAGTACGCCACCGCGGCATGAGGGACAGACCGCGTGAGTGACGCGGGCGGGGGCTGGGAGGAGAGCAGTCCCGAGCGGCTCTACGTCATCACCGGCGGTCGCAGTGGTTCCTCCACGCCCAGCGCGCTGGACCTGGTCACACTGATCGTGGCGAGATCGGGGCCCAAGCCCGGTATGCAGCCGGAGCACGCCGCGATCATCCGGATCTGCCAGGCACCGCTGTCGGTTGCCGAGATCTCCGCATATCTGAGCCTTCCGGTGAGTGTTGTCACCGTGCTGCTCAGCGACCTGCTGGCCGAGGACCGGGTGCTGGCCCGCGCACCGGTCCAGCCCGCCCTTCTCCCCGACCGCGCATTGATTGAGGCAGTGATCGATGGACTTCAAAAGCTCTGAGCAGGCCGTGGGGCCGCGGAGCGAGGACGTGCTGCCGGAGACGGCCACCGCCGCAGTCAAGGTGGTCATCGTGGGCGGCTTCGGCGTAGGCAAGACGACACTGGTCGGCTCGGTGAGCGAGATCAGGCCGCTCACCACCGAGGAGACGATGACCCAGGCCGGGGTCGGCGTCGACGACACCCAGGGTGTGGAGCGCAAGACCTCGACGACCGTGGCGATGGACTTCGGGCGCATCAGCATCAACGAGGAGCTGGTGCTCTATCTGTTCGGCACACCGGGCCAGGAGCGCTTCTGGTTCCTGTGGCGCGGTCTCTTCGAGGGCGCGCTGGGCGCGGTGGTGCTCGTCGACACACGCAGGCTCGAGGTCAGCTTCGACGTCATCGGCCGGCTCGAGGAGCGCGGCGTGCCGTTCGTGGTGGCCGTCAACACGTTCCCGGACGCTCCGAACTATCCGATCGAAGATCTGCGCGGCGCGCTCGATCTGCCGGCGAACGTACCGATCGTCCCGTGCGACGCGCGGCTGCGCGGCTCCAGCCGGGATGTGCTGATGACGCTCATGCGCTACCTCCAGACCCTCGCCACGGCACAGGAGGCGTCCTGACGGCGCCCCGTGGTGGCCGTGTGGCCTGATCTGGCCTGCGGGCCCGGCATCGACGATGCCGGGCCCGCAGGCGCGTTCGGTTCCGGTTGTACCGCGCCCGGCCCCCGGGCGCCCGGCATCCGGGCGTCGCGCCCTGGCAGCCCTGGCGTCGGCAGCTGTTCCGCTCCTGTCGACTGACCGCGGGTAACAGTCCCAAGTGTTGCCGTTTTACTGCGGAGTTGTCCTATTGGATCGGCCATCGTGGCTGAGTACGATGCGCAATTGTTGATCACTGTGTGGTGTACGTGGTGGGTGTTACGTCAGCGTGGCCGTGACACCACCCGCACCTGGGCATCGAGAGGCAGGCCGTAGTGGAGCCCGATCCGACAGTTCCGCCGATCTTCTCTCCCATCCCTCCGGCGATCCACCCACGCCACGCGGACATCGACGTCCAGACCGCGGCCTGGGCCGAAACGTTTCGTATCGGATCCGAGGAACTGCGCGGCAAACTGGTCCGTCAGGACATCGGCACCTTCTCCGCGCGGATACTGCCGGAGGGCCGGGAGGAGGTCGTCTCCCTGCTCGCGGACTTCGTCCTGTGGTTGTTCGGCGTCGACGACGGCCACTGCGAGGAGGGCGAACTGGGCCACCGGCCCGGTGAACTGGCGGGCCTGCTGCACCGGCTGCTGCGCATCGCGCAGAACCCCGAAGCCCCCATGCTGCTGGACGACCCGCTGGCGGCCGGTGTACGGGACCTGCGGCTGCGCGTGGACCGCTACGGCACCGCCGGGCAGACCGCTCGCTGGGTGGACGCGCTGCGGGAGTACTTCTTCTCCGTGGTCTGGGAGGCCGCCCACCGCCGTGCGGACACGGTGCCGGACCTCAACGACTACACCCTGATGCGGCTGTACGACGGCGTCACCTCGGTGGTGCTGCCGATGCTGGAGATGGGGTACGGCTACGAACTCCAGCCGCACGAGCGCGACCGTACGGCGGTGCGGGCCGTGGCCGAGATGGCGTCCTTCATCATCACCTGGGACAACGACATCTTCTCCCACCACAAGGAGCGCAGCGGTCTCGGCTACTACCTCAACGTCCTGCGGGTGCTGGAGGAGCACCACCGGCTCACCCCCGGACAGGCCCTGGACACCGCGATATCCCAGCGGGACCGGGTGATGTGCCTGTACATGAAGGTGAGTGAGCACCTGGCCAGGACGGGCAGCCCGCAGCTGCGCCAGTATCTGCACAGCCTCTCCTGCTTCATACGCGGCGCCCAGGACTGGGGCATCAGCTCGGTGCGCCACACCACGCCGGACGACCCGGCGAACCTTCCCCCGGTCTTCCGGGACACGCCCACCGACGACAGCGACCAGCCCTTGGACATCCCGGCGGTCGCCTGGTGGTGGGACCTGCTGCCGAAGGAGGCGGCGGTGCCCGCGCGGCGCATCCCCGTGCAGCAGGGCGTGTGAACGGACGGCCGGGCGGCTGTCGCTCCGCTCCCGGCCGGATGTCCGCCGTGCCGTGAACCCGCTGTGCCGCCGGGCGGGCCCTGCGGTCTCAGCCCGCCCGCTGCGCCGCAGCCTCGCGCAGCGCGTCGAGGACATGCGCCACCCCCGGACCGGCTTCCGCGCCACGGCGGGGCGGTCACGGTCCCCCGCTCGCTCAGCGTGCGCAGGATCCGCAGTTTCCTCAAGTCCCACTCGGTCATGCCCGCACGCTGTCCACACCCCGCCCGCTAACGCTTCCTGGTGTACGTCGTGAAGATCAGACCGTTGTCGAAGACCCGGGTGGAGGCGACCTGGAAGTCGGTGACGGCGAAGGAGGCGGAGACCATCGGGATGCCCGAGCCGAGCAGCACCGGGTAGGTCTTCACATGCAGTTCGTCGATCTCGTCGCGCAACTGCCCCGCGAGGTCACCGCCGCCGCACAGGTAGATGTCGAGTCCGTTCTCCCTCTTGAGCTCCCGCACCTTGGCGACCACGTCGCCACGGACGATCTCGACGGCCGGGTCGGGGCTCTGCTCGATGCTGCGGGAGACGACGTACTGGCGCAGGTGGGCGTACGGGCTGGTGATGCCGATCTGCAGGGCCGGGTCATAGGTGCGCCGCCCCATGACCACGGTGTCGAAGCGCACGTTCCGGGCGTTCTCGATGCCGAGGTGCGGGCGGACGTGCGTCGGCAGTGTCTCGGGATACTCCGTGGTGGCGAAGGCGGTGAACTCCTCGCTGACCGGGAAGATGTTGCCGTCTCCGTCGGGGTCGGCGATGAAGCCGTCGACGGATGTGGCGAAGTAGTACGCGAGCTTGCGCAAGCTGATCCTCTTTGTCCTTGGCGGCAGTGACCGGCCGGGGCACCCGCCTCGACCACGACACTTATAGTGCTTCACCTGTAGTGGTTTGTGCAAGACCCTTTTCCCCGGCCTCACTTGGGAGCGCCTGCTGCCCCCAGCAGCACGCCCCCGAGGATCAGCACCATGCTCACGAGCTGCATCGGACCGGTCGTCTCCCCCAGGAGGGCGAAGGAGAGCAGCGCCACGCAGACGGGCTGCACGTAGTAGACGACGCCCGCCCGGGCCGCGCCGATCAGGGCGATCGCCCTGTTCCAGGCGAAGAAGGCCACGGCGGACGAGCAGACACCGACATAGACCAGCGGCCCGACCGTCCCCGCCGACGGGGTGAAGCCGCCCTGGAGGGCGAGGCTGATGCCGAACGCGGGGGCCGGCATCAGCGCACCCAGCACGAAGGTCGTGAACAGGTGGACCACGCCGCCGATCGCCCCGGGGCGGCGGCGCAGCAGTGCACTGTAGGCGGCGAAGCTGACCGCGGCCCCGCACATCCACAGGTCGCCGGCCGCAACATCCACGGCCCGGGAGCCGCCGGCCAGGAGCAGCACCCCGCCGCAGGCGATGGCCGTGCCGATCGCGCGCCGCGCACCCGGACGGGTACCCGTGAGGCGTTCGTGCACCACCAGCAGGACGGGCGCCGCGGCCATGATCAGGCCCATGGTGCCGGCGGACGTGGTCAGGCCGGCCTGGTTGACCAGGGTGTTGTAGAGCGTGACGCCCAGCAGGGAAGAGGCGGCGAGATGGCCGAAGTGGCGGCGGATCAGCGCGCGCCGTCGCCAGGTCGGCCGCAGCGCGAAGGGGGCGACGGCGACGATCGCGATGATCCAGCGCCAGAACGCCGCCTGCACGGGCGGTACGGAGTCGTGCAGCGCGCGGGAGGTGACGAAGCTGCCGGACCAGACGACCGTCGCCGTCGCGGCCAGCAGCAGCCCGGCGCCCGGGGCACACCGCCGCACCCGCCGGTGCGCGTGCCCAGGTCCGCCGGTGCGGACCGGGTCCAGATCTGTCGTCACGGCCATCCCTCGCCTCCGCCGCCCCGCAGGGCGTGGCAACCATCGGGATCACCGTCACATCGCGCGACTTCTCAGGTCCATCGAATCTTTTCGATCATTCCGTGAAGCCGAACTGAACGGTCAGGAGGATGGGGACATGACGAAGGCGCCCCGGGCTTCTGCACACCCTGGGCGCCTCATCGGCAGGACCGGCCCTGCCGCACACATGTGTCAGATCTGCGCCGGACCTGCGTCAGACCTGCTTCTTGGACTTGTCGAGCACCATCACAAGACCCGCGATCACCACGAACAGGGCGATCGGCGCGATCACGAAGAGGCTGACCGTTTCCATCACGCTCAGACCCGGGCCCGGGTCGTCGCCGTCGTCCGGCGTGAGCGCAAGCGCGGGAGACGACATGAGCAGCATCATCAGCGTCGTACCGGCCGCGACGGCGCCGGCGCGCAAGGCGTTCTTCTTGTCCACGGTGCCAACGTAGCGAACGGCTGACCGGGCCGCGCGTCCGGGGGTGCCGTACGGGCCGGGAAGACGTCCAGCAGCGCGTGCAGCCGGGGCGAGGCGGCCAGCTCCTCCAGGCCGACGGGGCTCCCGGACGCATCCGCGACGGGCAGCCGCCAGTTCGGGTACTCCTCCCAGGTGCCGGGCAGATTCTGCGGCCGCCGGTCCCCCACCGCGTCCGGCAGCCAGATGCCGACCATGGACGCGGGCGTACGCAGCAGAAAGCGGTAGACCGCCCGGATCCCGCCCTCTTCGTCGCCCGCGCCCTCGGGCAGCAGACCGAGCCCGGTGAGCAGGTCCAGCCATGCGCAGACGTCCGCGCTGTCCTCGGTCCGCTCCTGCTCCAGGGGGCGGGCGAGCAGACCGAGCCGGTGCCGCAGCTCCACATGGCCTCCGCTCAGCCGGGCCGCGGTGGACGGCAGGTCATGGGTGGTGGCGGTGGCGAAGCAGCCCTCGCGCCACTCCTCCGGCGCCAGCGGGCTGCCCGAGCCGGCCCAGTCGCGCTCGAACCAGAGCACGGAGGTGCCGAGCACCCCGCGCCGCGCCAGGGTCTCGCGCACGCCGGGCTCGACCGTCCCGAGGTCCTCCCCGATGACCACCGCGCCCGCGCGGTACGCCTCCAGGGCCAGGACCGCGAGCATCGCATCGGCGTCGTAGCGGACATAGGTGCCCTCGGTGGGCGGACAGCCCTGGGGCACCCACCAGAGCCGGAACAGGCCCATCACATGGTCGATGCGCAGCGCGCCCGCGTGCCGCAGGATGCCGCGCAGCAGTCCGCGGTACGCGGCATAGCCGGACGCGGCGAGCACATCGGGACGCCACGGCGGCAGACCCCAGTCCTGACCGCGGGCGTTGAACGCGTCGGGAGGTGCGCCGACCGACATCCCGGCGGCGAAGACCTCGCCCTGCGCCCAGGCGTCGGCGCCACCCGGGTGCACTCCGACGGCGAGGTCATGGACGATCCCGACGCCCATGCCCGCCTCGCGCGCCGATCGCCCGGCGGCGGCCAGCTGCTCGTCGGTCAGCCAGGCGAGCCGGCTGTGGAAGTCGACCCGGTCCCTCAGCTCGTTCCTGGCCCGCGCCGTCCGCGGCGAGCGGGGGTCGCGCAGCTCGGCCGGCCAGCTGTGCCAGTCGGCGCCGTACACCTCGGCCAGGGCGTACCAGGTGGCGTGGTCCTCCAGTGCCTGGCCCTGCCCGGCCAGGAAGTCGCCGTACGCGGCGCGGCGGCCCGGACCGAGGGACACGCGGTGCAGCAGCTCCAGCGCCTCCCGCTTGAGGGCCCATACGGCATCCCGGTCGATCAACGCACCCTTTTCCAGGACGGATTCACGCAGCTCGGTCCCTTTGTCGCGCAGCTCGCACAGGCGTTCGCGGGCGGGGCCGTCCGCGTACGCGTACTCGGGGATGTCCTCGATGCGCAGATGGACCGGATCGGGGAAGCGGCGCGAGGAGGGGCGGTACGGCGAGGGGTCACTGGGGGCGCCCGGTACGGCGGCGTGCAACGGATTCACCTGTACGAAGGACGCTCCGAGGCTCCGGCCCGACCAGGCGGCGAGCTCGGCGAGGTCACCGAGGTCGCCCATGCCCCAGGAGCGGGCGGACAGCAGGGAGTAGAGCTGCACCAGGAAGCCGTGCGAGCGCCCCTGGGGCCGCGGCACCCGGTCCGGGGCGACGACCAGAGTCGCTTCAGCGGCCCGTCCGTCCGGTGCCGTGGCGTGCAACCGGTGGACACCGAGAGGCAGTCGGGTCGATCCGGCCGTCTGCCCGGGCGCGCTCCAGGCGGTCTCGGCACCCTGCTCGGTGGTGATCCGTACGGCTGTGTCACCGGGCAGTTCGGCCAGGGCCTGCGGCAGCTCGGCCACAGAGCCGTCGGCACCGCTCCAGGCGACCACCGTGGGCGGCAGCAGCCGCCCGGCGGCGGCCGCATCGGCACGTCCCACGGCGGCCCGGACGGCCTGCGGTGTGGATGCGTCCACGCCGAGGGCGGCGAGCACGCGGACGACGGTGGCGTCGGCCACCGGGACGGTGACCCCCTCGGACGGTGCGTAGGCGGTGGCGACTCCGTGCAGCGCGGCGAGCCGAGCAAGGCCCATGCGGACTCCTTCAGACCCCGGGCAACTCCGAGCCGCCGGCCGTGCCGTGGGCGGTCGGCTCGCTGGTGAGGGGCGCGATGTCGGCGAGCGGCGGCTCGCTGGTGAGCGGGGCGGCGTGGGCGAGCGGGGGCTCGCTGGTGAGCGGCGTGTCGTAGCTGAGCTGTGGCTCGCTGGTCAGCGGAGCCTCGGGGGCGAGCGGGCCGGCGACCCGTCGCGACGGGGCCGGAACCCGGTCGGACGGCTCCGGGATCTGTTTGGACAGAGCGGAGAGCAGCAGGTGTGCGGATGCGGTCACAGTGGTCACTCCAAACGGATGGAAGGGTCACCACAGCCCTACCCACCGGGCACGGCGGCAGACCTGTGCGAACGGTCGGCGTGATGTCTGTCACGTTCCGTCCCCCGTCCGGCAGTTGGCTCCGATCATCCACCACACCAGGCAAAAAGCCGCACAACGGCCACGCGCATTGACACCCTCACGGTGGGGGTGGTGGGCTCGAAACCCACCGGAACGTCAGGGGAGACCGAGGGGAGAGCGGCGTGCGGCTCGGGGCGGGCAGAAGGCAAGCAGCGGCGGCCGTCGCGGTGGCCGTCATCGGCAGCCTGCTCGGCGGTACGCACAGCGCGGTCGCCGCTCCCCAGGAGCCCGGCTCCCCGGCGGGCAGCGCGCAGGACCCAGAGGGCGCGGTGGACCTGCCGGCCGTCTGGCCGCGCCCGCAGGCGGTGAAGCCCGCCGGCAAGGACGTGCCGCTCGGCGACGAGGTGACCCTGGTCGCCGCGTTCAATGCCGACCCGTACGCGGTCGAGCTGGCCGGGGAACTGCTGCGCGACGCGGGGGTCAAGACCGTCCACCCGGGGCTGCCCGGCCGTGGCCCGGTCGTGCACATCGGCGGCGTCGGCGCGGAGAAGGCGCTGCGCGCCCTGCGCGCACCCGAACGCGCCGATCTGCCCGCCGGGGGCTACCGGCTCGCCGTGGGCAAGGTCGCGGGGCGTGACACGGTCGCGCTCGACGGCGTGGGCGAGGACGGCCTCTTCCACGGGGTACAGACCCTGCGGCAGCTGATCGACGGCGGGTCGGTCGCCGGAGTCCTGATACGCGACTGGC
>NZ_JBEXSW010000063.1:0-42895 GCF_040613775.1 Streptomyces sp. NPDC006208
GGCCTCCGCGGCCACTTCGCCCTCGGCCGCCTCGGTCTCGGCCTCGGCAGCCTGACCTGCCCGGCGCACACCTGTGCCGCCGCCCCCGGGAGGGTGGCGAGCGCCTCCTGCGCGCTCGGATCTCGGTGCCGTCGGACGACCCCGGTTGAGCCCGCCGGATCCGAGACGGCCGGCCTCGAGTTCGAGACGTCCTCATCCTGACGTGCGCCGACGGTGGGGAGACGCAGGTCACATTCGTCCATGTCACAGGGGGTCGGGCTACCCCGTCTCAGGGGGTGTAGCCACTGACGACCGCAGAGGAGCACACCATGGACGCGCGACTGAACTACTTCGCCAGCCCGACCGCCGGCAAGGCCCTCAAGTACTTCATGTCGGCGGGCAGGACGCTCAAGGACTCGCCTCTGCCGACGGCCACGCAGGAGCTGGTGGCGCTTCGCGTAAGTCAGATCAACGGCTGCGCCGTCTGCATCGACATGCACACCAAAGAGGCCGCCGCGGCCGGCGAGACATCGGTGCGGCTGAACCTGGTGGCGGCCTGGCGGGAGGCCACGGTCTTCACCGGGGCCGAGCGTGCCGCGCTGGAGGTGGCGGAGGAGGGGACCCGGGTCGCGGATGCGGCAAGTGGGGTCAGCGACGAGGTGTGGGCGTCTGCCGCCAAGCACTTTGACGAGGAGCAGCTCACCGCCCTGGTGGTCCTGGTCTCCTTCATGAACATGGCAAACCGGCTGAACATCATCGCCCAGCAGCCGGCCGGCAACTACGAGCCCGGGCAGTTCCACTGAACGGCATCAGACACTGGCTCGGGGCCCGACTGCGGGCTCCGAGCCCCCGGACTCGCGGCGCTACTCCGGCCTGCCGGTGGGCCGGATGATCACGGAAGACGCCTGCGCCGGCGAGTACGGCACGGGAGGGCGTCAGGGGGAGGGGAGTCGGTGTGAGCAAGATCGAGGAGTTCGAGGAGCTGCGGCCGCTGCTGTTTTCGATCGCCTATCGGATTCTGGGCAGTGTGGGTGAGGCCGAGGATGCGGTGCAGGAGACGTGGCTGCGCTTCGACGGCTCGGCGACCCGGCCCACGTCGACCAAGGCTTTTCTGTCGGCCGCGGTGACGCGGATCTCGATCGATGTGCTGCGCTCCGCGCGGGTGCGGCGGGAGGAGTATGTGGGCCCGTGGTTTCCCGAGCCGCTGCTGAGTGATCCGTATCAGGATCCGGCGCGGTCGGTGGAGCTGGCCGACTCGGTGTCGATGGCGGCGCTGCTGCTGCTGGAGCGGCTCAGCCCGCTGGAGCGGGCGGTGTTTGTGCTGCGGGAGGTGTTCGGATTCGGGTTCGACGACATCGCCGCGGCGGTGGGGCGGTCCGAGGCGGCGTGCCGGCAGCTGCTGGTGCGGGCGCGGCGGCACATGGAGGCCGGGCGGCCGCGGTTCGAAGCGGACCGGCAGGAGCGGCAGGAGCTGGCCACGCGGTTCTTCGACGCGCTGAAGGACGGCGACATGGGCGGGCTGCAGGAACTGCTGGCCGCCGATGTGCAGCTGGTCGGAGACGGCGGCGGAAAGGCCCCGCAGCTTGCCAGGACCGTCATCGGCGCCGAGAACGTGGCCCGGCTCCTTGCCTCCGTCTTCCCCCGGATATGCCGGATCGGCGTGACGTTCGAGCCGCACGAGGTCAACGGTCAGCCGGGCGCGATCCTCCACGCCCGGGACGGCAAGGTGCTCCAGACCTTGGCGCTCGATGTACTCGACGGGCAGATCCAGACGATCCGCTCGGTGATCAACCCCGACAAGCTCGGACACGTGGGCCCGGTGGCGGACGCCTGGGCAATCGCCCGCGAGGTGAAGCAGGCCCGTCGGCAGCCGAAGTGACCTCGAGAAGTGGTCCAGGCCGTCTCGTTCGCCGGTGTGGGGTCATTTGCCCCGGGTAGCGTTGCGGCCGCCGCGCCGTGCCGATCAGGACGTGCATGACGCAATCGCATGGTGAACAGGCGGCCTTCGCCCCGCGGCTGACGGGCACTCCGAAACATACGGGCCATGCCGGCGCCGGCTCGGTGGCCCAGGGCTCGAGCCAGGCGCCCACAGGGCGTCAGTCCAGCGTCGCGTAGACGATGAGGTTGTTCACCGGGTGACCCTGGGCATCGAAGTCGCCGTCGCAGGTGATCAGCCGCAGGGCGTGGTCCTCGGTCGGGCCGTAGACCTTCTCGGTGGGGAAGGAGTTCTTGCTGACGCTCTCGGTGCCCGTGACGGTGAAGTGCACCGACTCTCCACGGTCGTTGGTGACGGTGATGTCCGCGCCCCTGGCGATCTTCTTGAGGTCGTGGAAGACGGCTTTGCCGAATCGGGTGTCGTTGTGGCCGATGATGACGGCGGCACCGGCTTCACCGGGCACGGGACCGCCGGTGTACCAGCCGGCTGTCATGCCCTTCTCGGCCGGCGGGACCTCGACGGTTCCGTCCGTGTTGAGACCGAGCTCCATCAGGGAACTGGTGACCCCGATCGAGGGGATGACGACCTTGGCGGGGGCCGCGCGCTGCTTGACCTCCGGGGGAGTGCCGACTGCGGCAGAGGCAGCCGGGCCAGATGGGTCGGGGGCGGACGAGCAGCCGGTGAGCACGGTGAGGAGCGCGAGCAGGGCGAGGGCCGACCGGGTGCCGAAGCGCCGTACCGGATGGTGTGCAGGGGGCAAAGCGGGCTCCAGAGCAGGACTGGGGAACACGCGTGGCGCCGCCCGGCGAAGGGCGGCGCCACCGTTGTGCCGGGTCAGAGATGTTGTGCCCGGGTCAGCCGTCGTGTCGCTCGGCGGAGCGGCGGCGCAGGACGAAGGTGCCGGCCCCCGCGAGCAGCAGAGCGCCGGTGACCGAACCGGCGAGGGTGGTGATGCCGGTGTCTCCGGCCGGGGCTTCGCCTGCGTCGACGCCGCCCCGCGGGAGCTTCCCTGCCTTCTCGGCAGCGGCCTCCTTCTCGGCGATCTTGGCCTTCTCGGCTGCGGCCTCCTTCTCCTTCTCGGCGGCCTCGGTCTCCTTGGTCTCCTTCTCCTCCTTGGGGGAGGGGGTCGCCGACGCGGCCGCGACCGGTGCCGAAGTTCCGTCCGAGGCGACGGCCGCGGCGGCCGGGACGAGCATCGCGCCGGTCGCGGCGGCGGTCAGAACGGCGAAACGCAGGGTGAGATGGCGGGACATGTATGGCTCCAGTTCCAGCCCGGCCTTGGTGGTACCTGGTTGCCGAGCCGCACCAGGTTCCGGGCATGGGCCAACCCTGGCGACCACTTGTCAAGAATCTGTCAGGACGTCATGGTCATCGCATAAGGGCCGGGCGGTGGTCTCCTCGGTCTCCTGGATCTCCTCCGGTCCGTGGAGCTGCCGGATCCGTGCCGTCCGCCGCTTCGCGGGGCCTGCCCTCCGTCTGTCCTCTACGCCGAACCACAGCCGGGCCGCCCCGCCGTACCTTCGCCTGGCGCGGTCGGCAGCCACAGGGTGAAGACCGAGCCCTGTCCCTCGGTGCTCACCACGTTCGCCGTGCCACCGTGGGCCTCGGCGAGCTTGAGGACGATCGCCAGGCCCAGGCCGCTGCCGCCGGTACTCCGGTTGCGGGACTTCTCCGCCCGCCAGAAGCGGTCGAACACGTGCGGGACGTCACCCGCCGGGATCCCGCTGCCGGTGTCGGACACCTCCACGGTCACGCCGTCTCCGGAATCGGTGACGTACGAGCGCAGCGTCACGCTGCCACCGGGCGGTGTGTGGCGTACCGCGTTGGAGAGCAGGTTGCTGACGGCCTGGCGCAGCCGTACGGGGTCGGCGTCGAGCAGCGGCGGACGAGGGGTGCCGGGCGGCGCCTCGGAGACTGCCAGGGTGACGCCTGCGGTGTCGGCCAGAAACTGGTGTGCCGCGGCGACCTGGCCGAGCAGGTCGTCGACGCGTACCGGCTCCAGGTGCAGCCGCAGTGCGCCCGCGTCGGCCGCCCCGAGGTCCTGCAGATCGTTGATGAGGTGCTGAAGCTGCACCGCCTCCTCGAGGAGCGAGGAGACGAACGCCGGGTCCGGCTCGGCCAGACCGTCTTCCGCCGCTTCCAGCCAGCCGCGGATATTGCTCAGCGGAGTACGCAACTCGTGGGCGACGTCGCTGACCATCACCTTGCGCTGCTCCTCGAGCCGGGCCCGGTGCGCGGCCATGTCGTTGAAGGCCGCCGCCAGCCGTCCGATCTCGTTGTCCGAGCCGACGGGTACGGGCGCGGAGTCCAAGCCGTCCCGCATCCGCTGAGCGGCGCCGGTGAGTGCGTGCAACGGGCGTACGAGCCGGGCTCCGGCGATCACCGATGCGCCGATGGTGAGGGCGAGGACCAGGGCCGTGACCCCGGCGATGCGTGCCTTGTTGGCCGGTGAGAGATCGAAACCGGGCGCGGCGACGGTGCCGGGGCCGTCGATGAACAGCAGTGCGGGCGCGGCGACATGGGCGATGAGCTGTTCGCGGCGGGCGCTGGCGACGCAGGCGGCTACGGCCCGGTCGTCCCCGCTGCTGCGGGCCTCGGGGGGACGCTCGCTGAGCCTGCCCAGCGCAGCCGCTTTCTCCTTGTCCGCTCCTGCCAGGGCTGCTTCATCCGCGGCCGCTTGCTGCTCGCCCGCCGTCTCCTCGGGGATGCCGCTCTCGGGCACAGGGAGCACGGCCGGTTGGCCGATGCCCGTGCCTTTCTGCCCGTATCCCCGTTCCCAGGACAGGTCCAGGTCCAGTTTCACGCCCTTGCGGCCCTGCCGCTTCAGGCAGGCGTCGGCCAGTCGGTTGAGTGCGCGGAGGGCCTCCTCCTCGGTCGGGGTGGGGCCGACCGAGAAGGCCGTCAGACACTTCAGTTCCATGGGGCGGTCGGTTTCGTTGCTGACGAACTGGACACGGGGCCGCCCGCTCGGGCTCTCGACGATGTCCGAGGCGATGCCCGCCAGGCTGAGACACTCCACGCTCGAGGCGGTGGCCTCCCGCAGCGCCGCACGTTCCTTCGCAGGCAGCAGGAAAGGCCCTACAGCGCGTGGGTCGATGCGGTCCGCGCCGGCAGACGCGGCATCGGGCACCAGCACGGTGTCGACCGACAGCGGGTCGACCACCGCCGAGGCCTGCGGGGGCAACGGAGCGGCAGACGCGGCGCTCTTGGAGGAGTCGAAGAGCGGCCGCCGGTCCTGGGTGGTCAGCACGATCCGGCGGTGGGACTGCCGGGCCAGTTCTCGCGCGGTGCCGTCGACGCCCTCCCAGCCAGGGTGGGTGGCCGCGTAACCCAGCAAAGTGTTGTAGATCTTCGCGTCTGTACCGAGATCCTGCCCCTGCTCCTCGCGGATCGCACCAGAGGTCGTTTGCACGGCGAGCCAGGCGGTGGCGGCGACCGAGCACGAGGCCACCAGCGCCGACACGGTCAGCAGCTGGCCGCGCAGGCTCTTGCGGAGCGGCAGGCGCGCCCGCTCGTCACGACGACGCACGGCGCACGTTCTTGGCGGGGTCCGTCAGCTTGTAGCCGACACCGAAAACGGTGAGCAGCCGGGTCGGCCGCCGCGGGGCGCGCTCTATCTTCTTGCGTAGATTCATGATGTGCACATCGACGGTGCGGCCGCTGATGTACTTGTCGAAGCCGTGCAGCTCCTCCAGGAGCCGTTGCCTGGTGAAAACCCGGTCGGGCTCGGCCGCCATCGCGGCGAGGATACGGAACTCGCCGGGTGTGCATATGACCGGCGTCCCTTCGACCGACACCTCGTGCCTGGCCGGATCGACCCTGAGCGTGCCGACCGACGCCGCCTCGTCCCCGTCGGCGGGCGCGGCGCCGGTGGCGGGGCCGGCGGAACGCCGGTTACGGCGCAGCAGCGTGCGTACCCGGGCCATCAGTTCACGTGGGCTGAACGGCTTGGTCATGTAGTCGTCAGCGCCGAGATCCAGGCCGAGCAGCAGATCATCCTCGGTACTGCGGGCCGTCAGCATGAGCACCGGCACCTCCCGGCACTCGGCGCGCAGAATCCGCACCACGTCGAGGCCGTCGGCGCGGGGCATCATCACATCGAGAACGAGAAGGTCGGGTTCCTCGTACCGCACCTCGTCAAGAGTCGTCCGGCCGTCCTCGACGACCGTGACCGTGTGTCCCTCGTGCTCCAGATAGCGGCGCACCAGTTCGGCCTGTTTCGGGTCGTCTTCGGCGACCACGATGTTTGCGCACACGCCGGACATCGTATCGAGCCCGGATTTCGGCAGGGGCGTGCGGCTTCATCGGTCTGAGCCACGCAGCCGCGCGCCGCAGGAGCAGGGGGCGTCGGCAAGAGGCCCGGCGTTCATGGCGTACCGAAGGCCGCCGCAGTGAAGAACGCGGTGCAACGAGTCGGTGCCGCAGGCCGTGTGACGGTCCTTCGCGGCGGGTGAGGAGCCGCCGCGCTTCTGGGCACAAAAACCGTTGGCGTCCGGCTGAAGCCTGAGGCTAAGGTTTGCTTCGTTCCCCTGGCGGCCGGTCGGCCGCCGTCGCCGGCTGAGCAAGACCAGGAGGTGTGACCGATGGCTGTCGTCGAGATGGGCGCTGCCCGCATCCGGAAGTTCATCCAGTCCACCTCCGTGGCCTCCGGCTGACCTCTCTCTTCATCCGCGCCGTCGAGCGCGGAGCCGGGGCCACCCTTGTGAAGGGTCACCCTTGTCTTCCTCTTCTCTCATGGGTTCGTCCTCGTCCTCCTCGCATCCCCTCACTCCCTATGGTTGGGACGAGGGCTGGGAGGCCGAGTTCGCCCCGTACGCGGCGCAGGGTCTGCTGCCCGGCCGTGTCGTACGTGTCGACCGTGGTCAGTGCGATGTCGTCACCCCGGCAGGGATCGTCCGTGCCGATACCGAGTTCGTTGTGCCCCGTGACCCGATGAAAGTCGTGTGCACGGGGGACTGGGTCGCTGTCGACCCTGAAGGCGGCGATCCGCGGTATGTGCGGACGCTGCTGCCGCGCCGCACTGCCTTCGTGCGGTCGACGTCGTCCAAGCGTTCCGAGGGCCAGGTGCTGGCCACCAACATCGACCACATCGTCATCTGTGTGTCGCTCGCGGTCGAACTCGACCTCGGGCGCATCGAGCGGTTCCTCGCCCTCGCGATGTCGAGCTCCAGCGGTGATGCGCTGTTGCACACGTCGGCACGTTCCTGGGCGAGCGGCGCCCAGCCCCTCGTCGTGCTCACCAAGTGCGACCTCGTCCCCGACGCCACCGGGCTGTCCTACCTCGTCCAGGACGTGGAGACGACCGCGCCCGGAGTGCAGGTGCTGCCGGTCAGCTCCACGACCGGAGAAGGCATCGACGTGCTCAGCGCGATGCTCTGCGACGGCGCCAGTGTGCTGCTCGGGGCCTCCGGTGCCGGCAAGTCCACGCTCGCCAACGCCCTGTTGGGCGAGGACGTGATGGAGGTGCAGGCCGCCCGCGACGTCGACGGCAAGGGCCGGCACACCACCACGACGCGCAATCTGCTCGTGCTGCCCGGTGGTGGTGTGCTGATCGACACCCCGGGGCTGCGCGGCGTCGGCCTGTGGGACGCGGAAGCGGGTGTGGGCCAGGTCTTCTCGGAGATCGAGGAGCTCGCCGAGGGCTGCCGCTTCCACGACTGCGCCCATGAGGCGGAACCCGGCTGCGCGGTCCTGGAGGCCATCCAGGACGGGTCCCTGCCGGAACGCCGTCTGGACAGCTACCGCAAGTTGCTGCGCGAGAACCAGCGGATCGTCGCCAAGACGGACGCCCGGCTGCGCGCAGAGGTCCTGCGCGGCTGGAAACTGCGGGGCGCCGAGGGCCGTGCCGCCATGCAGGCCAAGCGCGGACGCGTCCGCTGACACCCCCGGCCGGCTCCGTGTGCGACCCGACCCCCGTGCGGGCCGCACACGGAGCCGGTCACTCCAGACCCCAGCTGTAGATCTTCCCGGGGTGGATACGGATCAGCTCGTCACTGAAGTGCGGGCCCAGGTCGTGCGGGCCCGTCAGCAGCTCCGCCTCGCCGCGGATCTCGACGCCGCGCACCTTCCACGGACGGATGCTCAGGATGTCGTCCACCACGAGGGCGACCTTCGGGTTGGCCTTGAGGTTGCGCCATTTCTTCGTCGTGGCGAGGGCGTAGCCGCCGATCAGGATGGTCCCGTCCGGCTGCGGGAAGAAGCCGACCGGGTTCGCCTGTGGCTGGCCGCCCGGATCGACCGTCGCCAGCCGCCCCAGTCGCTGGGAGGAGAGATACGTGCGCTCGGCTGCGCTGAATTCCGCCATACAGGCAGCCTCACACGGGTACGCCGCCCTCCGCATCGGCTCACGGTCCGAGCCACGGCCTAGGACCTCCGACCGGGCCGGCGAGCGTGACATGGCGTATGCACAGGTCAGGATGTCGGGGCCAGGCTCGGCGGGCGGGACTCGACCTCGGGACTCAGCCCCACATCACCGCGCCCATCCACGCCCCCACCACCAGCAGACACGCGAAGAGCTCTACCAGCACACTCGTCCCCGCGGCCCGCATCACTGCCCGTGTGGCCGCCTTCGCCGGGCCGTGGCCGCCCAGACGGATGCGCTCGGAGCCGTAGATCCCCCCGACGAATCCCGGTACCGCCCCCACCACCGGCACCAGGAAGAAGCCCAGCAGCGCGCCCGCGCCCGCGAATACGGCCATCCGGCGGGTGATGCCCACACCACGCAGCCGGCGTGGCGGCAGCAGCCACACCACGACCTGGGTGAGCAGCAGTACCCCGGTCGAGCCCACCAGCAGCGCCCAGGCGAGACCGGTCTTCACATGCAGCGACCACCACAGCATCGCTGCCCACACCAGCCAGGGCCCCGGCACACCCGGGACCAGCACCCCTAGAAGACCCAGCAGCATCACCCCGCCCACCATCAGCAGCTGCCACACGCCCATCTGCCAAGGGTGCAGGATCAGGAGCGTTCACGCAGGTCGCGAATCACGCAATTCAGGGGCGTTCCTGCAGGTCGCGAGCCACCCAGCCCTTCGCGTACGCATGCCAGCCGAGCTGCAGCCGGGTCGACACTCCGGTGAGCTCCATCAGCCCCTTCACCCGGCGCTGCACGGTCCGCAGCCCCAGGTCCAGCTGCTTGGCGACGGCCGCGTCCGTCATCCCGGCGAGCAACAGCGACAGGACCTCGAGATCCGTGGCATCGGGCCCGGCGCTGTCCTGCTCGCTGACCTCGCCGCGCCCGCCGAGGCGCAGCGGCACAGCATCGCGCCACACCGACTCGAACAGCCCCGTCAGCGACTCAAGCAGCCCGCTCGCATGGACGACCAGGGCCGCGGGTTCGGCGCCGCGGCGGTTCAGGGGCACCATCGCGAGCACCCGGTCGGCGATGACGAGCTTTGTCGGCACCCGGTCCACCACCCGGACCTGCTCGTCCCGGCCCAGAGCCGCGCTCACTTCGGTGATGCCGTCCGGCGGCGCCAGCACCTCGCGCTCGATGACGACCCGGTACGTCACCCCGCGGGTGGCCGCCTTCTCCTCCGCCTCGTTGTCCATGCCGGTGACGGCGATCGGCTTGCCGGTCACCAGTGCGCACACCTCCTCCGTCGCGCCCAGCTGCAACTGCACGAAGCGGTGCGCGACGGCACTCGCCCCCGTCACCACCTCCACCAGGTCGTGCACCGCGGGCTCGTCCGACTCCACCCGGTACTCCTGCGCCAGCAGAGCCGCCGCCAGCTCCGCCTGCTCCAGTTCGTGCCGCTGCTGGTTGAGCAGCGCACCCAGCGCCACGCCCGGAGGCGCGGCCACCCAGCGCCCGGTGCGCGCCGACGACTGCGCTGCGAGCCCGTGCTGCTCCAGCCGGCGCAGGGCACGTTCCGTGTCCGGCTCCGGCAGTGCCAGCCGGTGTGCCAGATCGCCCACCTCGGCCGCGCCCAGCGCGACCAACGCGCGGTACGCCGACTCCTGTTTCTCGTCGAGCCCAATCGCTGCCAGCACCGTGACCCCTCCCGGACGTGCATGTATGGGCCGCCGTGGCGGAAAGTGGCCACGGCGTAAACCCGCCGCGTACATCATCCCTGTACCAACCGTCCCTCTGCCAAGGTGGCGCCACCGCAGCACCAACAGCCTTCGGCCATAGGGCCCTTGTGCCCTTTTCCGGCCGGATTCAGATGGGGAGAGCGATGCGTCCGATTTCGCGTACGGCGTTGGGGGCGGCGACAGCCGCCGTCCTGGCCGTCACGGCGGTCGCGCCGTCGGTGGCCGCAGGGCCGCACGACGACACGACCGGGAAAAGACCATTGGTCGGCAGCGAGGCCGCGACCCGGCACAGCGAGCCGCCGGCGACGGTCACCCTGATCACCGGTGACCGGGTCGCCGTCAGCCGCGACCGTTCCGGTACGCCGTCGGCCGCCGTGCTGCCGCGTGAGGACGGCACCTCCGCGCTGGTGCAGACCCGCCGTGCCGGCGACGACCTGTACGTGTACCCCGAGCAGGCCGTCGACGCCCTCGTCTCCGGCCGCGTCGACGAGGAACTGTTCAACGTCACCGGCCTGATCCGCCAGGGCTACGACGATGCGCACACCACCTCCCTGCCGCTCATCGCGACCTACACCGCGGCTGCCGCCCGCTCCGCGCCCGCCACACCGCGCGGTGCGGACAAGAGACTTGTCCTCGACGCCGTCAACGGCGTCGCGCTCACGACCGACAAGAAGCAGGCGGCCGACTTCTGGGCCGATGTCACGGGCACCCGCTCCCGGTCGGCGGCAGGACTGAAGAAGTTGTGGCTGGACCGCAAGGTCGAGGCCACACTGGAGCGTTCCACCAAGCAGGTCGGCGCCGACCTCGCCTGGGCCGCCGGATTCGACGGCAAGGGCACCAAGGTCGCCGTCCTCGACACCGGAGTGGACGCCGAGCACCCCGACCTCAAGGGCCGCGTCGCCGCGGCCGAGAACTTCACCGACTCCGACAGCACCACCGACCGCCATGGCCACGGCACCCACACCATCTCCACCGTGGGGGGCTCCGGAGCGGCAAGTGACGGGAGGAAGAAGGGCGTCGCGCCGGGCGCGGAGCTGATCAGCGGCAAGGTCCTCAACGACTACGGCAGCGGCGCCGAGTCCTGGATCATCGCCGGTATGCAGTGGGCCGTCGACCAGAAGGCCGACGTCGTCTCCATGAGCCTCGGCAGCACCGCACCGACCGACTGCACCGACCCCATGAGCGTTGCCGCCGAGCAACTGTCCCGGACCGAGGGCACGCTGTTCGTCGTCTCGGCCGGCAACTCCGGGCCGACGCTGAACACCGTCTCCTCGCCCGGCTGCGCCCCGAGCGTCCTGACCGTCGGCGCCACGGACCGCGACGACTCCACCGCGCAGTTCTCCAGCCGCGGCCCGGTCCGTGCCTCGCACACCCTCAAGCCCGAGATCGCCGCGCCAGGCGTCGCCATCTCGGCGGCCGCCGCGGGCGGCCGGGGCGTGTACGCGTACCAGGCGATGTCCGGCACCTCGATGGCCGCCCCGCATGTCGCGGGCGCCGCCGCCGTCGTCAAGCAGCGCCACCCCGACTGGAGCGGGCAGCAGATCAAGGCCGCGCTCGTGTCGTCGGCGAAGAGTTCCGTGCCCGGCGACGTACGCGAGACCGGCGCCGGACGGCTGGACGTCAAGGCGGCCGTCGATGCCACCGTGACCGGCGCCCCCGCGGTCCAGGGCGGCACGTTCAACTGGCCGCAGGACGGCAGCGACCGCACCAGTGTCGAGATCCCGTACACGAACAGCGGCGACAAGCCCGTCACGCTCGACCTCGCCGTCCGCTCGGTCACCGGCAACGACGGCTCCCGCGTCCGCTCCGCCGTCGCCCGCCTCGGCGACGGCTCCGTCACCGTCCCGGCAGGGGCGACGGTCAAGGTCCCGCTGACCCTGGACCCGTCGGCCCGCATCGAGCGCTCCCAGTACGGCGACGTCACCGGCCGCGTCGTCGCCACCGCGCGCGGCGGCGTCAGCGTCTCCACCCCGTTCTCGCTGTACGTGCAGCCCGAGACCGTCACCCTGCGCGTCAAGCTTCTCGACCGCGGCGGCGACCCGGCGGCAGGATCGTCCTCGCTGGATGTCGTGAGCACCGACATCGCGAGCGGCGAGCGCCGTTTCAACAGCGGCGCGGCGGACCAGGTGTACACGCTGCGGCCCGGCTCGTACCTCCTGTCCTCCTTCATCACCTCGCCCGACGGCACCGTCAGCTATCTGGGGCGTCCCCAGTTCGAGTTGACGAAGGACACCACGGTGGTACTCGACGCGCGCAAGGCGCACCGCCTGCGCATCAACACCGACCGCGCGTCCGAGAGCCGCACGACCACGCTCGCCTTCGCCCGCAGCTGGGACGACACCTGGCTGCACGCCGGATCCATCACCGGCTCGCGTCTGGCCACCGGCTTCTACGCGGACGTCCAAGGCCGCGCCCGCGACGGCGAGTTCGAGTTCGGCAGCTACTGGCGCGCCTACGCGCCGCTGATCGAGAGGCTCTCGGCCTCCCCGGGCGGCGACCTCCACCCGCTGGCCGCGAGCGTGGGTTCCGTGAACCTCGACGGCACCGGCGAGGCCGAGGTCGTGAACGCGGGAGGCGGCAGTCCGGCCGAACTCGAAGAGGCCGGTGTCAAGGGCAGGTTCGCCCTGGTCCGGCTGCCGGACGAGAGCACTGTGGCGACCACCGTGGCACGCAACGCCAAGGCCGCCGGCGCCCTCGCCGTCATCGTCCACCGCACCGCCCCCGGCCGCTGGCTGCCGGCCACCGGCTTCGGATCGGCACCGCACCCGGTGCTCGGCATCGAGGCCGCCGAGGCAGCGTCCCTGCTCGAACGTCTCGCGGCCGGCCCGGTCACCCTGCGCTGGAAGGCCACCGCCAAGAGCCCGTTCGTCTACAACCTGGGCTTCACCGAGGACGGCCCGGTCACCTCCCACCGCACCTACCGGGTGCACGACAACAAGCTCGGCCGGAACGAGGCCATGTACCACGCGATGGGAGTGAAGACCGACTACATCGACAGCGTCGTCGCCTACCGGCCGACCGGCACCGGCGCCTCGCTCGGCATCGCCGACCTCGTGCCCGCGCCCGGCACCCGCACCGAGTACTACACGGCCGGGGACACGAGTTTCGACCACTACGTCTCGTCCAGCTTCCCCTGGGGCGAGTTCATGATCGACCCGGCGCGTACCTACCGGGCCGGCAGGGTCGGTGAGGAGACCTGGTACGGCGGTGTCATCACGCCCGTCGCACCCCGCGACGCCTCGGGCAAGCAGGCGCTGGCCGCCGAACGGCAGGGCAACCTCATCGGCGCCGCCACCGCGTTCTGGGGCGACAGCGACCACGCGGGCATGGCCGGGTCGTTCGGCGACATCGGCAATCTGCGCCTCACACGCAACGGTGAGGAGATCGGCAACAGCCCCTACCCGTTCGGGGTCTTCGAGGTCCCGGCGGAGGAGGCCGAGTACGAGCTGACGCAGACCACCATGAAGGTCGGCCAGCCGGCCGCTGTCTGGAAGCGCTCCACGCAGGTGCAGACGACCTGGACGTTCCGCTCGAAGCTCGACGAGAACGTGTACTCGCAGGGCATCCCGCTGCTCTTCCCCGCGTACCGCCTGCCCGAGGACGGCCTCAAGACCGTCGCGGCGAAGGACGGTCAGCGGATCGCACTGAGCGCGAGCGGGCACGCGGGCTACGAGGCCGCTGCCCTGACCGCCGCGAAGGTGTCGTACTCGTACGACGGCGGCGAGACGTGGACCGAAGCGGTCACGCAGCGGCAGGGCGACGACGCCTGGACCGCGACCGTGAACCACGCGGACGCGGCGGGCAGGCCGGTCACCCTGAAGACCGAACTGACGGACGCGCGCGGCAACTCCGTCACCCAGCTCGTGGTCGACGCTTACGCGGTGCGGTGAGCCGCTGACCACGATTCCGGTCCGCCGGGCTGCCTTCCCGTGGGGGGTTGGGCCGCCCGGCGGACCTCTTGGCACACATGTCTTTTTCCGGATGCCCAGTTTTCGGATGCCCCCTGCGGTGGACAATGGGGGCATGAGCGAGCAGGGGGAGAGGCCGCCCGCCGAGGACGACTGGTGGGCACGGCTGTACGACGGTCCGGCCCCGGACACGGGCCCGGCGCGGTCGTCGGACGACACACTCGACGACCGCTTCGACTCCGCGGCCGGCACGGTGTCCCCAGGGGGCCCGCCCCCACCTCCGCCGCCCCGGCCCACCTCGTGGTGGGAAGTGCTTGCCCCGGACGCGTCCGGGCACGCGGGGACACAGGTGCCGCACCCGTCCGGTGCGTCGGACGACGGGTCGTCCGTTCCGCGTCCGACCGGGCCGGCCGGGGCTGCGGACCGGCCGACGGTGCCGCGGCCCGGCGGGCCCGGTGCCGCAGGTGACGGGCCGTCCGCCGAGCGGCCGGCAGGCGGTTCGGGCAGCCGGCCGGCCTGGTGGGAGTCACCCGTGACCGGCACGCCGCACGGCACGAGCGAACCGGACGGGCTTCCGCCGTCTACGCCGGGCGCCACGGGCGACGCCCCGTCCGCGCGGCAGCCGGCTGTTCCGCCCGCGCGGCCGCCCGGCGCCCCCGGCCCGGCCGGGCCAGACCGGCCGGGGCAGTCCGGACGGCCGGACGGCGTGCGCGCCGAGGCGGCACCTCCGGGGCAGGGCGACCTTCCTGACGAGGCGTCCGCGTCGCGCGTGCAGCCGTCGGAGCCGGGCGACACGTCACCACCCCCGCCCGGGCGGGTGTACGTACCCGCGCAGACGCGGGCCGAGCCCGACCCCGTGGCCGACCCGCGCTCGGCTGGGCCCGAGACCCCGCTGCGGCCTGTCGCCGGGGTGGTCGGGGGCGGGCCGCCCACCCACGATTCCGAGCCCGCCGCGCTGCCGGCCGCCCAGCCGGACGCTCTGGGCGAGCTCGTTGCCGACACTGTGCTCGACGGGGCCCGGTACGGGTCGTACACGCTCCGGGCCGCATCCGTCCGGGGGGACTCGGCACGCTTCCGGGGCGAGCCCCGCCGCGACGCCCTGCTCACCGCCCGCTTCGGCGACGGGCCGGACGGGCTCGTCCTGGTCGTCGTCGCCGCAGGGGCACGGGCCGCCGAGGGCGCCCATCTCGCCGCGTCCGACGCCTGCCGCCTGGTCGGCGGGGCTGTCGGCCGCAGTCACGCCCGGCTCGTCGAGGACATCAAGGCCGGCCGCCGGGGCAACCTCAAGTCGGGGCTGCACCGCCTGGTGGACCGCAGCTACGGCAAGCTCCGGGCCCGCGCCGCCGAGCTGGGGGTGGAGCCGGAGGAGTACACCGCGAACATCCGCTGCCTCCTGCTGTCCGCGGACCCCGACTGCCGCACCCGCGTCTTCTTCGGCGTCGGCGGCGGCGGGCTGTTCCGCCTCCGCGACGGCGCCTGGCAGGACATAGAGCCCCTGATCCCCGAGCCCGACGCCGTCACCGGCGCCCCTGTGGTCGGCTACGGCTCCCCGCGCGCGGGCGACGCCCCGTCCGAGAGTCCGGAGGGGGACCGGCTCACGATGGACCTGGGCATCCCCACGCCCCCGTCGCCGTACGTCGAGACGCCGCCCCCGCCGCCCGCCGAACCGTTCCGTTTCCGGGCCTCCGTGGCCCGCCCGGGCGACACTCTCCTGCTGTGCAGCACCGGCCTCGCCGACCCCATCCGGGGCGAGCCCGCCCTCGCGAAGGAGCTCGCCGCACGCTGGCGCAGCCCCGAAGCGCCGGGGATGGCGGCATTCCTCGCCGACACACAGCTGAGAGTGAAGGGGTACGCCGACGACCGTACAGCGGTGGCCGTCTGGGAGGCGTAAGGGCTCCGGCCATGGGTTGATGGACCTTCAGGCCGACGAAGCCGGCAGAAGGGTGCGCCTCCCATGGCCAAGCAGAATGTGGCGGAGCAGTTCGTCGACATCCTCGTCCGCGCGGGCGTCGAGCGTTTGTACGGAGTCGTCGGCGACAGCCTCAACCCGGTCGTCGACGCCGTCCGCCGCAACCCCGCCATCGACTGGATCCACGTCCGCCACGAGGAGGCCGCCGCCTTCGCGGCCGGCGCCGAGGCCCAGCTCACCGGGAAACTCGCCGCCTGTGCCGGCTCCTGCGGTCCGGGCAATCTCCACCTGATCAACGGCCTGTACGACGCACACCGTTCCATGGCGCCCGTACTCGCCCTCGCCTCCCACATCCCCTCATCCGAGATCGGCCTCGGCTACTTCCAGGAGACCCACCCGGACCAGCTGTTCCGCGAGTGCAGCCACTACAGCGAGCTGATCTCCCACCCGAGCCAGATGCCCCGCCTGCTCCAGACCGCGATCCAGCACGCCATCGGCCGGGGCGGCGTCAGCGTGGTCTCGCTGCCCGGCGACATCGCCTCCCGGCCGGCCCCCGAGAAGTCGATCGAGCACGCCCTGGTGACCACCCGTCCCACCGTCCGTCCGGGTGACGCAGAGATCGACAGACTCGTCGCCATGATCGACGAGGCCGACCGCGTCACCCTGTTCTGCGGCAGTGGCACGGCCGGCGCGCATGCCGAGGTCATGCAGTTCGCGGAGCGCATCAAGTCACCGGTCGGACATGCGCTCCGCGGCAAGGAGTGGATCCAGTACTCCAATCCCTACGACGTCGGCATGAGCGGCCTGCTCGGCTACGGCGCCGCCTACGAGGCCACCAACCAGTGCGACCTGCTGATCCTGCTGGGCACGGACTTCCCGTACAACGCCTTCCTCCCCGACGATGCCAAGATCGCCCAGATCGACGTCCGGCCCGAGCACCTCGGGCGCCGCTCCAAACTGGACCTCGCGGTCTGGGGCGATGTACGCGAGACGTTGCGCTGCCTCATCCCGCGTGTGCGCGCCAAGGCCGACCGGCGTTTCCTCGACAAGATGCTGAAGAAGCACGCAGACGCGCTCGAGGGCGTGATCAGGGCCTACACCCGCAAGGTGGAGAAGCACGTCCCCGTCCACCCCGAATACGTCGCCTCGGTCCTGGACGAACTCGCGGACGATGACGCGGTGTTCACCGTCGACACCGGGATGAACAACGTCTGGGCGGCCCGCTACCTCACACCGAACGGCCGCCGTCGGATCATCGGCTCCTTCAGCCACGGCTCGATGGCGAACGCCCTGCCGCAGGCCATCGGCGCGCAGTTCACCGACCGCGGCCGCCAGGTCGTCTCCATGTCCGGCGACGGCGGCTTCAGCATGCTGATGGGCGACTTCCTCACGCTCGTCCAGTACGACCTGCCGGTGAAGATCGTGCTGTTCAACAACTCGTCTCTGAGCATGGTCGAGTTGGAGATGCTCGTCGCGGGCCTGCAGCCGTACGGGACCGCCAACCACAACCCGGACTTCGCGGCCGTCGCACGAGCCGCCGGAGCGTTCGGCGTACGCGTGGAGAAGCCCAAGCAGCTCGCGGGCGCGCTCAAGGAGGCCTTCAAGCACAAGGGTCCGGCGCTGGTGGATGTGGTCACCGACCCGAACGCGCTGTCCATCCCGCCGAAGATCAGGGCCGAGATGGTGACCGGCTTCGCGCTCTCCGCCAGCAAGATCGTGCTGGACGGCGGGGTGGGCAGGATGGTCCAGATGGCCAGGTCCAACCTGCGCAACGTGCCGAAGCCCTGACCGGTGCGGTGCGGTGCGGTGCGGTGCGGTGCGGTGCGGGTCAGGGCCTGGGCACGAACGCTCAAGCGGGTGTCAGGCGCAGTGTCAGGATCTGGAACGGCCGCAGCCGCAGCGCAAGTCCTTCCTCGCCGGACTCGGCGTTCTCCAGCGGCCGTTCCAGCAGATCGACGACCTGCGCCCGCAGGACGGGGAATCCCGTCCGCAGTGTGCAGGTGGCGCGCCCGCCGCCCGACTCGTACAGCCGGACGACGACATCTCCGCTGCGGTCCTCGGCGAGCTTGACCGACTCGACGATGACGCGCGCGTTGCCGTCGACCTGCACCAGCGACGTGGCCTGCGGCACCGAGGCCACGCGCAGCGGCAGATTGAGCTCGAGGCCGCCCCGTACCGCCTCGGTGACGGTGCTGCCGGGCAGCAGCGCGTAGGTGAAGCGGTGGGTGCCCAGATCTGTCTCCGGGTCCGGGCTGTGCGGGGCGCGCAGAAGCGTGAGCCGTACGGTCGTGCCGAGCCCCGCTTCGTGCGGGGTCCGGGTCACATCGTGGCCGTAGGTCGAGTCGTTGAGCACCGCGACCCCGAAGTCGGCCTCCGCGACGCGGAGCCAGCGGTGGGCGCAGATCTCGAACCGGGCAGCGTCCCAGCCGGTGTTCTCGTGGGTCGGCCGGTGCACATGGCCGAACTGGATCTCGGCGGCGGACCGTTCGGCATGGATTTCGAGCGGGAAGGCGGCCTTGAGCACCTTCTCGGATTCCTGCCAGTCGACCTCGGTGGCGACGGCGATGCGCCGTGCGTACGACTCGAGCCGGATCTCCTGGGTGATCCGCGATCTGCCGAAGGTCCGCACGACGCGCACTGCGGCCCGGTGCGGCCCCTCCTCGATGAGTTCGACCGAGTCGGCGGCGGTCAGGTCGGTGTGGCTGCGGCGGTAGTGCCGGTCGATGTCCCAGGCGTCCCACTGGTTCGGGTGGTCGGGGTGCAGCTGGAGGAGATTGCCCCGGCTGCCGGGAATCAGCACCTCGCGTCCGGACACACGCACCGACGACAGCAGCCCGTCGCCGTCGACGACCGCCGTGACCCAGTGGTTCTCCAGCGTGATCGTGCCTGCCCCCGGGTCGGCGACCGCGGTCACCGGCTGCTGCCGGAAGTCGCCGAAGGAGCCGGGGCCATGGGCGGGTGCGACGACGGGCGCGAGCACCCGCCCGTCGGGCAGCGGCTGGGTCACGACACCGTCCGGTACCTGGTCCACGTCGAACACCACCGGCTCCTGGCGGACGCACGGAGCCGCGTTCAGCGCCGCAGGTGCCGCATCACCGCCGTCGCCGAGCGCAGCCAGCGCCCCCGCGATCAGCTCTTCCAGATCCGTGCGCACCGCCTCGTACGTGTCCCGCGCCTCGCGGTGCACCCATGCGATCGACGAGCCCGGCAGGATGTCATGGAACTGGTGCAGCAGCACCGTCTTCCAGATCCGGTCCAGGGCGTCGTACGGGTAGGCGTACCGCGGCACGCGCAGAGCGGCCGCCGTGGCCCACAACTCGGCCTCACGCAGCAGATGTTCGCTGCGGCGGTTGCCCTGCTTGGTCTTGGCCTGTGTGGTGTAGGTCGCCCGGTGCAGCTCCAGATACAGCTCGCCGGACCACACCGGCGCCGCCGTCCCGTACTCCGCCTCGGCCGCCGCGAAGAACGCCGGCGGTCTCTCGATCGTGACCCGGGGAGAGCCCTCCAGGTCCCGCAGCCTGCGCGCCTTCTCCAGCATCTCCCGGGTCGGCCCCCCGCCGCCGTCGCCCCAGCCGAACGGCACCAGGGACCGCGTTGCCCGGCCCTTGTCGGCGAAATTGCGCTCCGCGTGCGCGAGTTCGGCGCCGTGGAGCTGCGAGTTGTACGTGTCCACGGGCGGGAAATGGGTGAAGACCCGCGTCCCGTCGATGCCCTCCCACCAGAAGGTGTGGTGCGGCATCCTGTTGAACTGGTTCCAGGAGAGCTTCTGCGTCAGAAACCATTTCACCCCTGCCAGCCTGGCCAGTTGCGGAAAGGCAGCGGTGTAGCCGAAGGAGTCGGGCAGCCAGATCTCCTCCGTGTCGACGCCCAGCTCCTGAGCGAAGAAGCGCTTGCCGTGCACGATCTGGCGGGCCAGTGCCTCACCGCCGGGCATATTGGCGTCGGACTCCACCCACATGGAGCCCACCGGGGCCCAATGTCCTTCCCGCACCGCTTTCTTGATGCGTTCCCAGATGTGCGGCTGATGCTCCTTGACCCACGCGTACTGCTGCGCCTGCGAACAGGAGAAAACCAGCTCGGGGTAGTCGGCGGCGAGCGCGGTGACGTTCGCGAAGGTCCGCGAGGCCTTCCGGACCGTCTCACGCAGCGGCCACAGCCAGGCCGAGTCGATGTGCGCGTGCCCTGTCGCCGAGATGCGATGGGCACTGGGTACGGCCGGCCGGGCCAGCGTCCCGGCCAGCTCGGCGCGGGCCGCGGCCGCCGTGCCCGCCACATCGTGCAGATCGAGGACGTCCAGCATGTTCTCCAGGGCCCGCAGGATCTCGTGCCGCCGCGACCGGTCCGTGGGCAGTTCCCGCATCAGCTCCGAGAGCACCTCGATGTCCAGGACCAGATGCCACACGCTTTCGTCGAGGACGGCGAGATCCGCGGACGCGAACCGGTACAGCGGCCGGTCGCCCGCAGTCAGCACGTCGCCGAGGCGGGTGGGTTCGAAGTCGCGCAGGACGATCGGATTCGCCGCGGCCTCGAGCAGCAGGCGCACCTGCTCGCCGCCTGCCGCGGGCGCTGCGAGGGGGATGTGCCGGTTGCGTGGATGGATGCCCTTGAGCGGGACCCCAGAGGCGTCGTACACCAGTCCTTCGGCCTGGAATCCGGGCCCGTCACCGGTGAAGCCGGGGTCGATGACCGCCTCCACCCGCCGGCCCGCCCACTCCTGCGGCACCGTCCCCTCCAGGCGGAACCAGCTGGTGGACCACGGGGCGCCCCATTCGGTGCCGGTCGCGAACGGCTCGTACGAACCTTTCAGCGCTTCGGCGACGGGTACCGGCTCGCCGGGAGCGTGCCACGCAGCGACGGTGAGCGGGGTCCGCGCCGCATATTGCGCCGGGCGGATGAACTGGCGCAGGGCACGTTCCAGGCGTCCTTCCACCAGCATGCGGTCGTCATGCATCACGATTCCTCTCGGCGGATCCCATGAGTGGTGTTCCCCGCTCGGGGCATGCATCCCCGTGAACGCAAACGAAGCAACAACTCGTTCCGACGTGTAAGTGGGGGAAAATGACTGAGCGTCAGGGACGCGGGGGATCGCACGGCCGGCTGCACCGCAGACTGGGAAACGGGGATCTCACTGCTGTACCCGAAGTCCGACATGCATTACGCGACCTGTTGGTACGACATCCGGCGGAGCCCGAGACCGACGCCGCCCTGTCGGATGTGGCGGATGTCGCGGAGCTGCTGGCGAGCGAGCTGGTGACCAATGCGCTGATCCATACCGATCAGGGCGCGGTGTTCACCGCCACCGTCGCCGCCGACACCCTTCATGTGGAGGTACGGGACTTCATGGCCGGGCTCCCGGTGCCACCGCACGTGCCGCCCGCCGACCTCGGTACGCACGGCAGGGGACTGGTCCTCGTGGAGAGTCTCGCGGACGCCTGGGGTGTCCGCACCACCCATGGTGTGGGGAAAGTGATCTGGTTCGAGCTGCACGGAGGGCCGGCCTGAGAGTCTCGGGCCGGCCCTCTCGGCAGTGTTCCGGGATCAGCCGAACTGCCGCTCAAGGTCCTGGAGTTTGCGCTCCAGGGAGTCGAGGCGGGGCAGGGCCTGCGTGTCGTCCTCCGCCGTGAGGTCCACCGTGAGGGGCTCGGCCCCGCGGGGCCGCACCGCGGACAGGGAGGGCCGGGAGCGCACCGGAACGGGAGCGGGCAGTGGCGGTGGCGCCGGGTCGGCTATGGCAGGCTCCGCTGCCGGCGCCGCGCTCTGCCCGCCGCCGTTCGCGGAGCCCAGGGCCGGCAGTTCGGCGGGGCGGTCGGCCCGGCCGAGCCCCCAGGCCCGGTGCTGCCGGCTGTAGGCCTTGAGCTGAGCGCGGTTCAGCTTCTCGTGGTCGCGCCGGCGCAGCCGGTTCCGCTGCTTCTCCCGCCGGTCCTCGCGTACCTCGTCGACCGCCTCGTCCAGGGTGCGGATGCCCTCGAGCAGCATCAGCGACCAGGCGGCGAAGGTCTCCCGGGGCGCGCGCAGCCACCGTACGATCCGGATCTGCGGCAGCGGGCGGGGCACCAGACCCTGCTCGCGCAGCGCCGCCCGGCGGGTCTGCTTGAGCGCCCGGTCGAACAGCACGGCGGCCGAGAGCGACATGCCCGCGAAGAACTGCGGTGCTCCGTCGTGGCCGAACCCGCGTGGTGCGTGGACCCAGTTGAACCAGGCTGCCGCGCCCGCGAACAGCCACACCAGCAGCCGTGAGCCGAGCGCCGCGTCACCGTGGCTCGCTTCGCGTACGGCGAGGACGGAGCAGAACATCGCCGCGCCGTCGAGCCCGAACGGGACCAGATACTCCCAGCCGCCGGACAGGTTGAGGTTCTGCCGTCCGAAGCCGACCAGGCCGTGGAAGGAGAGTGCCGCGGCGACGGCGGCACAGCAGAAGAGAAGCAGGTAGGAGGCCATGCCGTAGATCGCCTCCTTGCGGCGGCGGCGTTCCTCGCTGCGTTCCCAGGAGTCGTCGGTCACGGCCTTCTCGCCGATGCGCTTGCCGCGCGCGACCACCGTCACAGCCGCCAGGACTCCCACGAGCAACACGCCGCCCGGAAGCAGCCAGTCCAGCGATATGTCGGTCAGTGTCATGTGCGGTGTCCCTTGCGTCGCGTAGGGCGGTTCGGCCGCCCATCTTGGCCGAAGCCGACATGTGCCCAGGGGGTTTCGGGGCAAGAGACGGCCAACGGGGCCATGAGGCACACAAATAGGTATGATCTGCTCGAACTCCAGCTTGAACAGTGGGAGTTGTGTTCGATTCGGGTCTGCGCCCCGTGCCGCTCGATGCGGCTGTGGCCGTGCCGGTCAGTCGGACTGCTGCAGGCGCCTGACGCGCTCGGCGTCGCATGTGCGCGGGCAGGTGGCGCAGGTGTCCTCGGGGCTCAGGGTGTAGAAGAAGCAGCAGCTCGCCCGGTCGCGGGTGGGCAGCCGCTTGCCGCCCGGTCCGGTCAGCTCGCGGAATCCGGCGGAGCCGACGTACGGCCCGGTGGTACCCGGCAGGAGCTGCTCCAGCTCTGCGATCGCGCGCTGCTCCTCGCCGAGCAGGTGTGCGATGTACCACAGTCCTTCGACGACGTCGTCGGTCGCCATGCCCCACAGCGCGCGCTTCCCGCGGCGCATCCGGGGACCGAATCCGTCCAGCAGGGGCTCGATGTGCTCGGCGACGGCCGCGCGGATCTCGGCGCGCAGCGCCTCCTCGTCCGGTACGACGCGGGCGCCGGGCAGCTCGGCCGCCGGGTCACCGGGCAGGCAGGCGAATTCCCGGACCCGTACGGTCATACGCCCCAGTGCACGCTGGAAGGCGACGTCGGCGGCGGACAGCCGCGGGACCCGGCGGTGCAGGAACCACGGCACGGTGATCAGCAGGCAGGCGGGCCAGGTGTAGCGATGGAGGCCGAAGCCGGCCACGACGTCGGGGCGGGCCTGCCGGCCGTGGTCACGCAGCACCTGTGCGTTGTCCCAGGCCAGAAAGGCGTCGAGGGCGGGGCCGCCGGCGGCGAGGTCGTCCGCGCCCACCCAGCCCCCGCCGAGCGGTGGCGTCTCGCCGTCCCGCAGTTCGTCGACGCGCAGCCCGGGGAACACTTCGGTCAGTCGCGCGTAGGCGTCGCCGACGGGTGAGGTGCAGACCGGGAGCACTGCGGGAAGGGTCATGCCGGGACCACCGTATCGCGATCGTTAGCAGGTTAGCCTTACCTTACCCGATGTGATCGGTGTTTGAACTGCGCGCGCGTCCGCCTATCGTGCACATGGGGCCATACCGATGCGAGCCGGGCCCCGCCCGAGCCCGAGGAGGACCCGAGTGGAGCAGGCCCGAGCGCGCGATGCCGCCGCGACGCAGCCGTACGCGCCCGCCCGCGTCCCCCGGCAGGCGGACGCGGCCCGTCCGCACATCCCGGAGCAGGCCCGCGGCGAGCACACCCACAGCGAGCCTTCCGCGCCGCGCGCCCCGCGCCCGGTGCAGCGCCATTCGGTGCGCGGCCAGATCCTCGCGGCGCTGCGCACCGCGCTCGTCGACGGCGAGCTGACTCCCGGCGAGGTCTACTCGGCGCCGGTGCTCGGCGAGCGCTTCGGTGTCTCGGCCACGCCGGTCCGTGAGGCGATGCAGCAACTGGCCGTCGAGGGCGCGGTCGAGGTCGTCCCCAACCGGGGCTTCCGTGTCGCCCGGCGCAGCGCCCGGGAACTGGCCGAACTGGCCGAGGTCCGGGCCCTGATCGAGGTCCCGATCATGCTCCGGCTGGCGCGCACCGTCCCCGCCGCGCACTGGACGGCACTGCGCCCGCTCGCGGAGGCGACGGCCGTGGCGGCGGCGACCGGCGACCGCGCCGGCTACGCGGACACCGACCGCGCCTTCCACCACGCGGTCCTGGCCCTGGCCGGCAACCAGCAGCTGCTGACGATCGCGGACGACCTGCACCGCCGCTCCCAGTGGCCGTTGAGCGGGGCCCCCGCCATCCGGCGCGCCGATCTGGTTGCGGACGCGGCGGAACACATGGCGCTGCTGGAGGCCTTGATCGCCCAGGACCTGGTGGTGGTCCAGTCGCTGGTACGGGAGCACTTCACGGGCTCGCAGGGCTGAGGGCGGCTACCGGCCGATCGAGACCGTGCGTGCGGGCCGTCCGTCATCGGACAGGTCGATGACGTGCACCCGGCGGTCCTCGCCTTCGCCGGTGACGAGCCGTATCCGGTCGGCACCTGACCACGAGGCATCGGTCAGATGTCCGTCGGCGGCGTCACCGTTCAAGTAGGCAACCCGCCAGCGCCTTTTGGTCGGCCAGGATCCTTCGTCGACATAGACACGCCACACCGGGTCGATCATCGCGGCCCCCTCTTCCACGACCAGACGCCGGTCGGAGCGGCCGGGCGCCGCTGCGTTCAGCGTCTGCTCGCCCCCTGAACCGAACATGAGATGCACGGGCACCACGATCAACGCCACCGCGACGGCGATGAGTCCGGCCAGGAACCTGACGACGGGGTTGCGTACGGTGGTGAACACGGCGCAGATCAAGGCGGCCAGTGCCGAGCAGCCGAACAGCAGAGGGTGATGGAACAGCTGCGCCGGCAGCCGCAGTCCGCCCGACCGGGCGCACCATGCACCGATCACCTCGGTCACGACCAGGACGCCGGCGGCACCGACGAGTGCCACCGCGGTCCGTTTCCGGCGGCGGTCCGTCAGTTCTGCCATGCCTGCCCCCTGATCGCCCCAACTCCATGGTGAAGATCGGTCAGGTGTATCACGCCCCCGGTGTCAGGTCTCGGCCAGGCGCGGGCACCATTCGCTACACAAAGCTGATGCTTGGCCAAGGCTGCATTACCCTGTGCGGCCGAACAGTCAATCGGTGAGCGGGGGGCAACGCCATGAACGGGGACCAGCCGGACTCGTCCATATCCGACGAGGAATGGGCGACGTTCCAGATCGAGAGCGAGGGGCCCGCTCGGCTTGCCGCGCCCAAAGAGCCGTCCGCGCGGGCGCGGATGGTGACGGAGCGTCTGCGGCGCGCCGACGAGGAGGCCGCCAGGCAGCAAGGGAGGGCGCGACGCTGGGCCCGCCGGGGCAAGGCTCCCGTTCAGGCCGAGCCGGACGGTTGGCGGTCCTGGCCCACGTCCCAGGCGCAGAAGCGGCGCAGTCGCCTCTGGGGCCTCGTGTGGGTCGCGGTGGCGATCGGTGTCCTGTTCGTCCTCCTCAACCCGGGGCGGACGCTGGCCTGGCTCGGCTGATCAGCGCCGCTCGGGCGGCGGCTCCAGACCGGACAGCAGTGACGCGACGTCCAGTCCCGTCAACAGGTACTGCTCGAACGCCAGGTTGTGCAGCGCCCACGGCGAGCGGCGCAGCCTGACCCGGTCGATGGCTCCCGCGCCGTCGTGACCCAGCTCGACCAGCGTCTGCGCGGCCACCAGTCCGGACCGGTTGTAGCCGGAGTAGCAGCGGACGAGCACGCTGCGGCCCGTCCGTACGACATCGGCGGCGACGACCGCGAGGCCGCGGACCCGGTCGATCTCCTGCGCGGTCAGCCAGTCGTCCGGGATGGGGACGACATGGTGCTCGACGCCGTCGGCAGGACCGTGGCCTGCTCGCGTGTACAGACTGATCACGACGTCGAACTCCCGCTCCACGACGACGTCCTGGTGCCGGTGATCGGCGTCCGACCAGACATGGCCGCCCATCCACAGGCCGGTGGTGATCTCGTCCCAGCGCGACCGTGGCTCCGGGACGTCGCCCTCCCTGCGTCGGGTCTTCACGGGGTCTCCGGTGTCATGCGGCGGGTTCGGACTCGGCCGTGGGGTGCACGGAGTGCTGGGCCGGGACCGCCGGGGACAGCTGCGCGGCCAGCCACACCGGAACCCCGCCCAGCAGTCGGTACAGCCGGGCCGCCTCGGTGCGCAGCCGCGTCGCCCCCGGCTCGGGTTCGCAGTCGGCGAGGCCGGCCAGCGCGGGCGCGGTGCCGATCAGATAGCCGAGCTCCTCGCGGATGCGCAGGCACTCCTCGAAACCGTGCCGCGCCTCGGCCAACTCGCCCTCGCTCAGGGCGAGATGGGCCTGATGCTGCCAGGTGAAGGAGAGCAGCAACGGATCGTCCTGGGCCGTGGCCCCCGCGTGGGCACGCTGGTACGCGGCGCGGGCGGCCTGCGGGGCGTCGCCGATGTGTTCGGCGACCAGACCGCGCCGGAAGTCCAGCAACGGCCGGCGCGACGACGTCGGGGAGAGCAGCGCCGCCGCCCTCCCGAGCGCCGAACGGGCCTCGTCGGCCCGGTCCCTCACACCGAGCCGGGTCGCGGCGTAGGCCAGCCTGCCGCGCTCGGAAGCGGCTCCGCCGCGCTCCTCGTCGTCACGGGCGACGGCCTCCGCGGTACGCAGCGCGTCCTCCGCGTCCGCCCAGCCCTCGCCGGTGAACAGGCAGCGTTCGACGAGCAGTCCGGCCCGCTCCAGGGCGGCGGCGGGGTCCGCGGCGTGGGGCGCGAGCAGCGCCGCAGCATCGGTCCAACAGCCGCGCGAGCGCAGCCGCCATACCGCGGTCTGGAGTGGATCGTCACCTGCTGTGGTTCCGGAACCAGACATGGCGGTATGCGCCACTTGCCCTCCCCGAGCACGCCATTGAGCTGTTGAGTCAGACCGCATTTCAGCATGGACGGGCAGGCCTGACCAAGAGATCTGGTGAATCAGTTCACAATCATTCGGTCATGGGCCGGACCGTCGCTGGGCCGCTGCCCACTGGGCTGCGTGCGGGAACGGGCGTCACCAGGGAGGACGTCTTGGGATCACCCGAACGGGGCCCGCTGTCCTTCTCACGAGTGACGGTCGGAACTGCCTGAGCGGAATGGCGTGTTCTGCACCGCGGCGCTTTTGGAACCGGGGCTCCGCCCCGCCCCTCGGGAAGGGGCGGGCCCGACCGCACATCCGCGCGGGCGGCAGCTTCGCTCCGACAGACCCTGGGCGACGCGTTCGTGCCCTGTGACGCGCTCCGTCGGCCCGGAGTTCGCACAAGCGGCACCATGTCCGGACCTTTGCGTCGGCCGCTCGCCCCGCGCAGCGAGTGGGTGCCTTCCTGCGGGTGTGTTCGCGTGCGTGCCGTGGTCTGCGCGCCCGAGCGGTCGAGGGCCTGGCCGATACCGTCCGCTCGGCAACGGGCTGCGGCGCGCAGCCCGTGACCGGGTCGGCAGTGCCACGGCGGTCGAGCGGTCAGCTCATCCGCAGGGCCAGGAAGAAGTCCAGCTTGTCCTCCAGGCGTGACAGGTCGCGGCCCGTCAGCTGTTCGATGCGGCCCACGCGGTAGCGCAAGGTGTTCACGTGCAGATGCAGGCGGCTTGCGCAGCGGGTCCAGGAACCGTCGCAGTCGAGGAAGGCCTCCAGCGTCGGGATCAGTTCCGCGCGGTGACGCCGGTCGTAGTCACGCAGCGGGTCCAGCAGACGGGCCGTGAACGCGCGGCGGACGTCGTCCGGGACGAACGGGAGCAGCAGTACGTGCGAGGCCAGCTCGTGGTGGCCGGCCGCGCAGACCCGGCCCGCGCGGGCCGCGGCCACGCGGCGGGCGTGGCGGGCCTCCTCCAGCGCGCCGCGCAGGCCCTCCGCCGAGTGCACGGCGGCGCTGACGCCCAAGGTGAGGCGGCCGTCGTCGGCGAGGCCCGCGGAGAGCGGGGCACGCACGGACTCCAGCAGTGCGTCTGCATGCAGCCCGGCCTCCGACGCGGCACTCTCCGGGTCCGGCTCCGCGTCCGCGTCCGCGGTCAGCCCGAGGCCGGCGGCCGGCAGCGGTACCAGGGCGATCGCCTCGTCGCCGGTGTGGGCCACGGCGATCCGGTCCGCCGAGTCGGCGCCGGCCGCCGACGGTTCGACCAGGATCTCCTCCAGCAGCGACTGGGCCACCGGGCCGGACTCGATGGCCGAGTCGGCGCCCCAGTCGACCCGGGCCACCACGACCTGCCAGTGCGGTGCGGCTCCCAGGCCCGGCAGCAGGACGGGTGCCGCCACCCGCAGGCGGGCCGCGATCTCGGCGGGCGCCGCGCCCGCCTGGACCAGCTCCAGGACCTCCTGGGCGAGCCGGCGCCGTACCGTGCGTGCCGCATCGCGCCGGTCCCGTTCCACCGCGATCAGCTGGGTGACGCCCTGCAGCAGGTCGAGCCGGGCGGCGGGCCAGTCACCCGCGTCCGCCTCGACCGCGAGCAGCCAGTCCGACAGGACCGTCTCCCGCACATCGCGGGCGGCCGGGGCCGCACCGCGCCCGGTGTTCCGGATCGGGAACAGCGAGTACGTCACTCCGCCGACCACCGCCCGGTGCGGCGCCCGCCGGCCGGTGCGTACGGCGGCCAGGTGCTCCCCCGCAAGAGCGGCGCCCACCTCGCTCGCAAGTGCATCACCGGCGCTCGCGATCTGGCGCCCGGTGGGGGAGAGGACCCAGGCCCGCAGATCGAGGTCGGAGCCGAGCAGATCCAGCACCGCGTCGGGGCCGCCGCCCGCCGGACCGGAGGTCATCAGCCTTCTGTGGCGGTCCACAACAGCAGCAAGATCGCCGGCCCGTTCCCCGGAGACCTGCCGTACGACATACTCTGTGATCGTCGCGAATGCAACGGATTCATTCACTGCGAACAACGGCAACCGGTGGCGCAAACATGCCTCGACGAGATCATCGGGAATGTCGCCGAGCTCCGCCTCGCCCGCCGCGAGCCCGGCGACCTGCGCGCCCGCGAGGATGCGGACGAACGGCTCCGAGTCCTCGGGCGAGCGCCGCCAGGCGAGCCCTGTCAGCACCAGTTCGCCGCCCGAGAGGTACCTGCTGGGGTCCCGCAGGTCCGTGGTCATCACGCCGCGCACGCCGCGGTCGAGCTCGTCCTCGCCGCCCAGCAGCCGCAGGCCCAGCGCATCGGTCTCCAGCAGTGCGCGAAGCCGCATCTCGTCGCCGCCGATCTGTCTCGTTGTTGCCGGTGACCTCTGGCCACCGTTTCCAGGGGAAAACGGTGAGGTTGCCGATCCTCGCCTTTCGTTCGAATCTACAAGACATGGGTGTGGCCCAGCCAACTCCTTCATGTTTTCGGTGACTGCACCGGACCGGTCACGCCTTGTGTACTGGCTCCACACCGCGTTAACAGGACATGAACACCATGTCGAGGGCCGGCCGTCCCGGGCCCGGGTGACGAACGACCCCGATTACTAGAAGAGAGCCACTCATGGACTTCCTTCGCCCCGCCAGCTGGGAGGAGGCGCTCGCCGCGAAGGCCGAGCACCCCACCGCAGTCCCCCTCGCGGGTGGCACCGATGTGATGGTCGAGATCAACTTCGACCACCGCCGGCCCGAGTACCTCATGGACCTGAACCGCATCGGTGAGCTGACCGAGTGGGAGGTCGGTGGCGAGCACGTCCGGCTCGGTGCCTCCGTCCCGTACTCCCAGATCATGGAGCACCTGCGCACGGAGCTCCCCGGTCTGGCCCTGGCCTCGCACACCGTGGCCTCCCCGCAGATCCGCAACCGCGGCGGCGTCGGCGGCAACCTCGGCACCGCGTCCCCGGCCGGCGATGCCCACCCGGCGCTTCTCGCCGCGGGCGCCGAGGTCGAGGCCGAGTCGGTGCGCGGCAGCCGCCTCATCCCGATCGACGAGTTCTACACGGGCGTGAAGCGCAACGCGCTCGCCCCCGACGAGCTCATCCGGGCCGTCCGCATCAAGAAGGCCGACGGACCGCAGCAGTACTCGAAGGTCGGCACCCGCAACGCCATGGTGATCGCGGTGTGCGCCTTCGGTCTGGCGCTGCACCCCGAGACCCGCACCGTGCGTACCGGCATCGGCTCGGCCGCCCCGACGCCGGTCCGGGCGAAGGCCGCCGAGGACTTTCTGAACGCCGCGCTCGAAGAAGGCGGATTCTGGAAGAGCGGGAACATCATCACCCCGTCGATCGCCAAGCAGTTCGCGCAGCTCGCCTCCGCCGCCTGCAACCCGATCGACGACGTGCGTGGCACCGCCAAGTACCGCCGCCACGCGGTCGGCATCATGGCCCGCCGCACGCTGGGCTGGACCTGGGAGCAGTACCGCGGCACCGCCCGCACGCTTGAAGGAGCTGCATGACCATGCGCGTGAATTTCACCGTCAACGGGCGCCGGCAGGAAGCGGACGACGTCTGGGAGGGCGAGAGCCTGCTGTACGTGCTGCGTGAGCGGCTGGGACTGCCCGGCTCCAAGAACGCGTGCGAGCAGGGCGAGTGCGGTTCCTGCACGGTCCGCCTGGACGGCGTGCCGGTCTGTTCCTGCCTCGTCGCCGCAGGCCAGGTGGAGGGCCGTGAGGTCGTCACCGTCGAGGGCCTGGCCGACTTCGCCGGGCAGCGCGACGCCGAGCACGGTTCCTGCGGGACAGGGGCCTGCGGCACCTCCCTCCAGGACGCCCGGCTGTGGTCCGCCAAGGGCACGGACTCGCAGACCGGCGAAGGCACCGAGCTGGCCCCGATCCAGCAGGCGTTCATCGACGCCGGCGCCGTCCAGTGCGGCTTCTGCACCCCCGGCCTGCTGGTTGCCGCGGACGAGCTGCTCGAGCGCAACGCCGAGCCCTCCGACGCGGACATCCGCGAGGCCCTGTCCGGCAACCTCTGCCGCTGTACCGGCTACGAGAAGATCCTGGACGCGGTCCGCCTCGCGGCTGCCCGCCAGGAGCGTCAGGAAGAGGCGGTCTGACGATGGCGCTGAATCCACGGGCCGCCACCGCTCCGGCCGGCACCCCCACCAACATCTCCCAGGGTTCGCAGACCAAGGGCGGCATCGGCGAGTCGACACTGCGCCCCGACGGCACCCTGAAGGTCACCGGCGAGTTCGCGTACTCCTCCGACATGTGGCACGAGGACATGCTGTGGGGCCACACCCTGCGCAGCACCGTCGCGCACGCCGAGATCCGGTCGATCGACATCTCCGAGGCCGTCGCGATGCCCGGCGTGTACGCCGTGCTGACCTATGACGACCTGCCCACCGAGGTGAAGAACTACGGCCTGGAGATCCAGGACACCCCGGTCCTCGCCCACGGCAAGGTCCGCCACCACGGCGAGCCGGTGGCCCTGGTCGCCGCCGACCACCCGGAGACCGCGCGCCGCGCCGCAGCCAAGATCAAGATCGACTATGCCGAGCTGCCGGTGATCACGGACGAGGCGTCCGCGACCGCGCCCGGCGCTGTCCTGGTCCACGAGGGCCGCGACGACCACCACATCGGCCACGTCCCGCACCCGAACATCGTCCACCGCCAGCCGATCGTCCGCGGCAACGCCGACGAGGCCGCCCGGCGGGCCGATGTGATCGTCAGGGGCGAGTACACCTTCGGTATGCAGGACCAGGCCTTCCTCGGCCCGGAGTCCGGCCTCGCGGTCCCCTCCGAGGACGGCGGTGTCGAGCTGTACGTCGCCACCCAGTGGCTGCATTCCGACCTCCGCCAGATCGCCCCCGTACTCGGCCTGCCCGAGGACAAGGTGCGCATGACGCTCTCCGGCGTCGGTGGGGCGTTCGGCGGCCGCGAGGACCTGTCGATGCAGATCCACGGCTGCCTGCTGGCACTGCACACCGGCAAGCCCGTCAAGATCGTCTACAACCGGTTCGAGTCCTTCTTCGGGCACGTCCACCGGCACCCGGCGAAGCTCTACTACGAGCACGGTGCCACCAAGGACGGCAAGCTCACGCACATGAAGTGCCGGATCGTCCTGGACGGCGGCGCCTACGCCTCCGCCTCCCCGGCGGTCGTCGGCAACGCCTCGTCCCTGAGCGTCGGCCCGTACGTCCTCGACGACGTCGACATCGAGGCGATCGCGCTCTACACCAACAACCCTCCCTGTGGCGCCATGCGCGGCTTCGGCGCGGTGCAGGCGTGCTTCGCCTACGAGGCCCAGATGGACAAGCTCGCGGCGAAGCTGGGCCTGGACCCGGTGGAGTTCCGGCAGCTCAACGCCATGGAACAGGGCACGATCATGCCGACCGGTCAGCCGGTCGACTCGCCGGCCCCCGTCGCCGAGCTGCTGCGCCGCGTCAAGTCCCGCCCGCTGCCGCCGGAGCGCCAGTGGGAGACCACCGAAGGCGCCGACGTCCGAGCGCTGCCCGGCGGTCTGTCGAACACCACGCACGGCGAGGGCGTCGTACGAGGAGTCGGGTACGCGGTCGGCATCAAGAACGTCGGATTCTCCGAGGGCTTCGACGACTACTCCACCGCCCGCGTACGGATGGAGGTCATCGCCGGCGAGCCGGTCGTGACCGTCCACACCGCGATGGCGGAGGTCGGCCAGGGCGGCGTCACCGTCCACGCGCAGATCGCCCGCACCGAGCTCGGCGTCACCCAGGTGACCATCCAGCCGGCCGACACCCAGGTCGGCTCGGCAGGGTCCACCTCCGCGTCCCGCCAGACCTATGTCACCGGCGGCGCGGTCAAGAACTCCTGCGAGGCCGTACGCGAGAAGGTCCTCGAGATCGGGCGGCGCAGGTTCGGCTCGTACCACCCCGCCTGGGCCACCGCCGAGCTGCTGCTCGAAGGCGGCAAGGTCGTCACCGACGGCGGCGAGGTACTCGCCGACCTGGTGGACGTCCTGGAGGGCGAGGCGGTCGACATCGAGCTCGAGTGGCGCCACCGCCCCACCGAGGCCTTCGACCTCCGCACCGGCCAGGGCAACGGCCATGTCCAGTACTCGTTCGCCGCGCACCGCGCGGTGGTCGAGGTGGACACGGAGCTCGGACTGGTGAAGGTCATCGAGCTGGCCTGCGCACAGGACGTCGGCAAGGCGCTCAACCCGCTGTCCGTCGTCGGCCAGATCCAGGGTGGCACCACCCAGGGCCTGGGCGTCGCGGTCATGGAGGAGATCATCGTCGACCCGAAGACCGCGAAGGTGCGCAACCCCTCCTTCACGGACTATCTGATCCCCACGATCCTCGACACGCCGACCATCCCCGTCGACGTGCTCGAGCTGGCCGATGAGCACGCGCCGTACGGACTGCGTGGCATCGGCGAGGCCCCGACCCTGTCCTCGACCCCGGCCGTCCTCGCGGCGATCCGGAACGCGACGGGGCTGGAGCTCAACCGGACGCCGGTGCGCCCCGAGCACCTCACCGGCACCTGACCCCCCAGAACTCCCCGGGCGGTGCGTGCCATGCCTCCAAGGAACGTCACACTTCCCCGCCTGTCCGCATCGCCCGGGGACACCAAGTGCCGCACCGCTCGCGGCCACGCATCACCGAGCAGTAGGAGCAGTACGAGCAGTACCCCGCAGTTCCAGTTCGTCTCGGGCCGTCCCCCGGGTCGTGCGCCAAGCACCATCCCAAATCCCGCCGCCGAACGAGTGCGGTGGGTGCCCCTGTGAACCTTGGGAGTAGGCACCATGACCCAGCAGTCCACTGAGCCGAGGACGACGGCGGAGGAAGCCGGCGCGGGAACGCGCCAGCCCGCCGGCCGCTCCTGGCTCGACCGGTACTTCCACATAACCCAGAGAGGGTCGACTCTCGGCCGGGAGGTGCGTGGCGGCATCACCACCTTCATGGCGATGGCGTACATCATCCTTCTCAACCCGGTGATCCTGTCGGTGCCCGATGTGGCCGGCAACCGCCTCGACGGTGGTCAGCTGACCACCGCGACCGCCTTCGCCGCCGCCGCAACCACCATCGTGATGGGTCTCATCGGCAATGTGCCGCTGGCCCTCGCCGCGGGACTGAGTGTCTCCGCCGTCATGGCATTCCAGGTCGCGCCCGAGATGACCTGGGAAAACGCGATGGGTATGTGCGTCATCTACGGTGCCGTGATCGTCCTGCTGGTCGTCACCGGCCTGCGTGAACTGATCATGAACGCCATCCCCCTGGCCCTGAAGCACGCCATCACCATGGGGATCGGCCTGTTCGTCTGCTTCATCGGCCTGGTCCAGGCCGGCTTCGTCACCTCCATGCCCGGTGAGGGCGGTGTCGCCGGCGCCAAGCCCATCCAGCTCGGCACCAGCGACATGCTCACCGGCTGGCCGGTGCTGTGCTTCGCCGTCACCGTGATGCTGATCTTCCTGCTCCAGGTCCGCAAGGTCCCCGGCGCGATCCTCATCGGCATCCTCGGCGGCACCCTGTTCGCCGCCGGTGTCCACCAGTTCGCCGGGCTGGACAAGGCCGCCTGGGGCGGACTGAACGCCCCCGAGATCACCGGTTCCATCGTGAGCACCCCGGACTTCGGCCTGTTCGGCAACGTCTCCTTCTCCGGCATGGGCGAAGTCGGCGGGATCACCGTCGGAGTCATCGTCTTCACCCTGGTGCTGGCCGGCTTCTTCGACGCCATGGGCACCATCATCGGAATCGGCCAGCAGGCGGGCCTCGCCGACGACAAGGGCCGGATGCCCGGCCTGAACAAGGCTCTGGCCATCGACGGCGCGGGCGGTGCGATCGGCGGTGTGGCCGGCGCGTCGGGGCAGACGGTGTTCGTCGAGTCCACCGCGGGTGTCGGGGACGGAGCCCGTACCGGCCTCGCCAGCCTGATCACCGGACTCGCCTTCACGCTCTGTCTGTTCTTCACCCCGCTGGCCCAGGTCATCCCCACCCAGGTTGCGGCGGCGGCACTGGTCGTGATCGGTTCGATGATGCTGACGAACGCCAAGCACATCGACTGGAACGACTCGGCGACGGCGATCCCGGTGTTCCTGACCACCGTGCTGATGCCCTTCACCTACTCCATCACCGCGGGTATTGCGGCCGGTGTCATCGCCCATGTACTGATCAAGGCGGTCCAGGGCAAGACACGTGACGTCGGCTGGCTGATGTGGGTCCTCGCCGTCGTCTTCCTCGCCTACTTCGCACTGCACCCCATCGAGGGCTGGCTGGGAGTCAAGTAGCGCCCCGCAGGAGAACCCGCCGCTTTCCCCACACCTTCACTCCCATTGACACCCAAGGAGAGCGAACATGCTGGACATCGCCGAAGAGCTGAACCGGTGGGTCGAGCAGGGCCGTTCGTTCGCCGTCGCCACCGTGGTGGCCGTCGGCGGCAGCGCGCCCCGGCAGCCGGGGGCCGCTCTCGCCGTCGACAGCGAGGGCACGGCCATCGGCTCGGTCTCCGGAGGGTGTGTGGAAGGCGCGGTGTACGACTTGTGCCGACAGGCGCTCGAGGACGGCGAGACCGTCCTCGAGCGCTTCGGATACAGCGACGAGGACGCCTTCGCCGTGGGCCTGACCTGCGGCGGCATCATCGACATCCTGGTCACCCCGGTGCGCGTGGACGCTCCCGCCAGGGCTGTGTTCGGGGACGCGCTCTCCGCCGCCGCCCAGGGACGGGCGGCGGCGGTCGCGCGGATCACCGACGGGCCGGCCGACCTCGCGGGCCGCGCCCTGCTCGTACGCCCCGACGGCACCTACGAGGGCTCGCTCGGCGGCCACCCCGAGCTGGACCGCACCGCGGCGGGCGAGGCCCGCGCACTGCTGGACGCGGGACGTACCGGCACGGCCGTCATCGGCGAGGCCGGCAGCCGCTGCGGACAGCCGCTGACGCTGTTCGTCGAGTCGAGCGTCCCCGCCCCGCGCATGATCGTCTTCGGTGCGATCGACTTCGCTTCGGCGCTGGTCCGGGTCGGCAAATTCCTCGGCTATCACGTCACGGTCTGCGACGCGCGGCCCGTCTTCGCTACGAGGATCCGCTTCCCGGACGCGGACGAGATCGTCGTCGACTGGCCGCACCGCTATCTGGAGTCGACCGAGGTCGATGCCCGCAGCGTGCTGTGCGTGCTGACCCATGACGCGAAGTTCGACGTACCGCTGCTGCAACGGGCGTTGCGGCTCCCGGTCGCCTACGTCGGGGCGATGGGCTCGCGCCGCACCCACGAGGACCGCAACAGGAGACTGCGCGACGTGGGCGTCACCGAACTCGAACTTGCCCGGCTGCGCTCCCCGATCGGCCTCGACCTCGGTGCGCGTACACCGGAGGAGACGGCGCTGTCCATCGGCGCGGAGATCGTCGCGGGCCGCCGCGGCGGGAGCGGTGTCTCGCTCACGGGTGCGCACACACCGATCCACCACGACGCACCTGCCCGGCCGGTGGGGCGTATCGGGTCCGTGGCCTGACCGGACGGGCCCGTACGGCGCGCCGATCGGCGCGCAACGTCTCGGCGAAGGACCCCGCAGCGCTGCTGCGGGGTCCTTGCACCTACCGGGCGGAGTGCGCTCCTGCGCGGCCGCTGGACGGTGGCGCGACCGTCGGCCGGGGCGCCGAGGACCCTGCCCGGCCGAGGCCACGTCGGAGCCGTCCGGTCCCGCGCCGAGCCTGACAGGTGTGACGTTTCCTTCAGTGCTGACGCTGATCTTGAAGGGGGAGAAACCGGCACGGGTGCGCAGCGCCCGCACGACGAAGAGGATCACGTGGTCAAGGGGGGCGGGGGCCGACCTGCGCAGACGTCCGACGCCGAGCTCGGTGACGCGGTCGCTCGCGCCCAGAAGGGCGACGAAGCCGCCTTTGCCGCGGCCTACCGGATCGTCCACCCCCCGCTCCTCGGATTCCTGCGCGGGCTGGTCGGTGACGACGCAGAGGACGTGGCATCCGACGCCTGGCTGGAAATCGCTCGTGATCTGGGACGGTTCCGGGGCGACGGAGCGGGCTTTCGGGCCTGGACGGCGAGCATCGCGCGCAACCGGGCCATCGACCATCTGCGCCGTCTGAAGAGCCGCCCGCGTGCAACCCTGCTCGAAAGCGACCTCGCCGAACGGCCTGGGCGCGTGGACACCGCCGGCGAGGCCTTCGAGGTCATCTCCACCCAGCAGGCCCTTGCCCTGATCTCGGCGCTGCCCCGCGGGCAGGCGGAGGCGGTGCTGCTCCAGACGGTCATCGGTCTCGACGGACCGGCCGCGGCACGCGTCCTCGGCAAGCGGCCCGGGGCGGTGCGGTCGGCGGCGCACCGCGGGCTGAGGCGTTTGGCGAAGAGCCTGGAAGCCCTGGAGCCGAGACGTGTGACGGATTCGGACTCTCGTGCGCTGGAACGTGAGAGATGAACGAGAACCATCGATCGGGAGACCCGGTGGAATCCGGCGCCGAGCCGCAGCCGTATGCGCGGGGACGCACGAGGCAGCCGTCGCTCGACGAGCTGCTGTCTGCCGCTGCCCGCCCGGCAGCCGTCGCACCGGCGGCCGAGGAGCACGCGGTGGCAGCCTTCCGCGCGGCTCGCGACACGGGCGCGCTCAGCAGGCCCACCAGGCGCGGTGACGACTGGCGCCCGTGCACGCCACGGCGACGGTTCACCTGGGCGAAGATCGGCGCAGGCACACTCGTCGGAGGCGTCGTGCTGGGCGGCGTGGCCATGGCGGGCGGAGTGATCCCGGCGCCCTTCGACGAGCCCGAGGGGGGACGGCGCCCGGCACCCTCCACCACGCCCGGTCCCGCACAACACAGGCCCGGTCCCGCACAACCGCCGACGAGTGCACCGCCGTCGGGCCCGGCGGCGCCGAACGGCCCGGCGGACAGGGGCACTCGGGGCGAACGGCCGCCGACGGCCGCGGAGCGGCGCGCGCACTGTCAGGCATACGGGACCCAGCAGAGGCGCGGCACCGCGAAGGACGGCGGACTGCAACAGCGCCTGGAGGCGGAAGCGGGCGGGGGGCCCGAGACGGTGGCCGCATACTGCGCCCGGCTGCTGGACCGGCAGCCGCCGGTGGAGGTGCCGAAGCCGGTCAAGTCCGGGCCGGTGAAAGGCAGTAAGGCCGCTGCCCCGTCCGACGGCCCGGACGCGGCCGGCGAAGAACCAAGAGCGGACTGAGAGCGCCCCTTCACACGCGGAACGGGCTGCACAACACGACGGAGCCGGCCGGCCGTATCGGCCGACCGGCTCCGCTTCGTGCTTCCGGCTTACGGGGTCAGCACCGAGCCGATGCGCACACCGGCCGGGGCGCCGAGCGCCGTGGTGCCGTAGTACACCCCGGAGCCGGCCACGATGCCGCTGCTGCCGCTGTTGTCGATCTGCAGGACCGTGCCGTTGTTCGCGTCCTCGCCGTCGGCACCGATCGCGAGGTCGGCCCTGACGAACCCGGACAGATCGGCCAGCGTGACGGACGAGCCGAGACGGTCGTTCGCCTCCGTCGAGCCCGGCACGCCCGTGGTGTCCTGGCTGTAGGCGGCCGAGCCGGTGCCCGTGGGACCCGTCGACGAGCCGCGCAGCAGCAGCACTTGACCGGCGTTGGTCTGCGAGACACCGCTGCGGGTGATGTCCTCGCCGGGCAGGCCCGTGAGGATGTCGTCGTAGCCGTCGAGGTTCGCGTCGCCGACCGACACGGACGCGCCCATGTCGTCGCCGGTCTCGCCGGTGCCCGGCACACTCGTGGTGTCCTGGCCGATCGACTTGCGGCCGGTCGAGGTCAGTCCGGTGGACGAGCCGAACACCGCAGTGACCGCACCGCCCTTGAGGGTGTGACCGGACTCCGTGGGACTCGGCTGGCCGACGGCGAGGTCGGCGTACCCGTCACCGTTCAGGTCGCCCGAAGCGAGCGAACGGCCGCCGCGCGCGTCGAGGATCCCGACCCGCTGCAGTCCGGACGCGGACCCCTTGAGCCACAGCAGCCGGCCGGCGCCGCCCGGATCGCGGAAGGAGACCGCCGCGTCGGCGTACCCGTCCTTGTTGAAGTCGCCTGCCGCGGCGCTCGCGTGGGCGACGGCACCGGTGTAGGCGGCCGAGCCGAGGTTCCCCGACCTGGCGGCCCCGGTCGCGCCGTCGAACGACCACCAGCGGCCCGGCTTGCCCGGTGCCACGGAGAAGACGTCGGACCTCCCGTCGGCGTTGAAGTCGCCGGTGGCCACGGTGGTGCCGAGCTTCTCGCCCGCGGTGCGCGTGGTCGCGTTGGTCCAGTACGACGTGCCGGTGTTGAGGGCGGGACCGTACATCACCGTCACCTGTCCGGTGTCGGTCTGGGCGCTGGTGCCGTTCTCGCCGGGAGCGCCGACGAGCAGGTCCGCGGCGCCGTCGCCGTTGACGTCGCCCCAGGCGCTGTCGGTGCCGAACTGGTCGCCGGCCTCCGAGCCGCCGGGCACACCGGGGCTGTTCTGGTTGAAGGTCTTCCTCGCCGCGGAGGTGGGACCGTCCGATCCGCCCGGCAGCACAGTGACGCTGCCGTCGCTGCTCGCGACCCGCGGCAGGCCCACGACCAGGTCGGGGACGCCGTCCCGGTTGAAGTCGGCTGTCGGGACGGCGGAGTTGCGGCCGGCGCTCGCCGCGAAGTCGCGGATCGCAGGCAGCTTCGCGTAGAGGTTGGTGCCCGGGCACGCGGTGGCGAAGGCGTCGCGGTGGCCGGAGATCACGTTCATGGTGGCCTGCTGGCCCTTGGCGTAGACGCCTGTGCTCTCGACGGCGGTGAGGGTCACCTTGCCCTTCGGGTTGCCGCCGTACTGGCCCAGCTTCCAGGCGGCGACACGGGCCGCCGACTGCAGCGCCGCGTTGGTCGGCCGGCCGGCCGGCTTGCCTGCGGCCGAGTCGCCATGGAAGTCGCCGAGCAGGGCGATGCCGGTGGAGTAGCTGTTGAAGCCGTAGGTGTGTGCGCCCTTGACCGGCAGGTCGGTGCCACCGGCCCGGCCCTCGAAGATCCGGCCGCACTTGTCGACCAGGAAGTTGTAGCCGAGGTCGTTCCAGTCCTCGGTCTGGACGTGGTACGTCATGATGCCGCGGACCAGGGCGGCGGACTCGGCGCAGCTGTAGTTGTTCGAGCCGACGGTGTGGTGGATGTAGACCGCCTGCACCTTGTCGATGTACTCGGCGGGGTCCTCGACCAGCGACTCGTCGGCGCCCCACTGAGCGCGGGGGACGATCGGCGGCTGACGCACCGTCGACGGCGGTGCGGTCGGCTTGGTGGGTGTGGGGCTGGGTGTCGCCGTGTCGGTGGGGGTCGCGGTGTCCGTCGGCGCCATCGTCTCGGTCGGCGTCGGCGTTACGGGATCAGTCGGCGTTACGGGATCGGTCGGCGCGGCCGTGTCGGTGGGCGACGGTTCTGCCGTGTTCGTAGGGGAGTCCGTGGGGGAGGGGCTCAGGCTCTCGGCCACGGTGAACGCGGCCGGATCCATCGGCGCAGCCGCCGGGTTCTTCGCCTCGGCCTTGCTCACGCCGGGGTCGACCATGTGCAGCTTCAGGTTCTTCGGCAGCGTCCTGTGCCCGTCGACCCGTACCTGCACCGCGGTGGAGGGCCCGACCCACAGCGGATCGGAGGCCCCGTGCCCGGTGCCCTCGGGGGTGTCCGGCCCGTGCGCGTCCAGCTCGAGCGGCTGCCAGCCGGACCACTTGCCGGTCACGGCGTCCCGCGTGCGCACCTCGGCCGTGCCGTCGACCTTGGCGGCGCCGTCCCATCCGATGCCGACGAGCGAGAAGGGCGCGGTGCCGGTGGCCGGCAGCTCGCGTTCCTTCGCACCGCCCTTGGCGAGCTGGAGTGTGCGCAGCTTGGCGGCCCGCTCCTGAAGCCGATGGGGTTTCTTGACCGGTTCCGACGGGTTGGCCGTGGCGATGGTGACGATCCCCGCCCCGCCGAGGACGACGGCGCCCAGCGTCAGCCAGGCTCGGCGTCTCATGCTCAAGGGTCGGTACGCGTGCGACGTACGCGGGCTCAAGTGCCCCACCTCTCAGAGAAGTATCTGTGTGGCACACCCATTTCTTGGACGTCCCGCAGTACCCAGCGCACCGGTGGTCACAAGCATCACGGGGAGACGAGGGAATGTGAGCCAGATCACGAGCTTTTCACGGCCGGTGCGGGCTGCCCGGCGCCCGTGCCCCTTGAACACCGGACCTGCCCCATCCGTATCTCAGGGGGGCCCGACTCATCGCGGGCCGTTCCAGGCAGGGGAGGCATGTCTTGGCCGGCAGCAATGTCACCGCACTTTTCCGCAGTTCAACCGCGCACAGCCCGTCCTACTTCACGCTCAACCGGGCAGGCGGCGGCGCGGCCGGCGAGATCGTGGACTTCTGCATCCCCTGCAACCCGTACTTCCCCACCCCTGCCATGTTCGAGCGGCTGGGCGACAGCCTTCGTGACATCCTCACCTACTACCCGAGCAGCGCCGACACGATCACCGCCGAGCTGTGCCAGGTCCTCGGACTCAACCCGCAGACCGTCGCGATGGGCAACGGCTCCACCGAACTCATCACCTGGATCGACCACTTGCTGGTCCGCGAATCCCTCGCCGTACCCGTGCCCACGTTCGGCCGCTGGACCGACCAGCCGATGGAGACGGGCAAGCGGGTGGACATGCTTCTCCTTCCCGAAGCGCGCGGCTTCGAGCTCGACCCGCAGTCCTTCGTCCAGTTCATCCGCACCCGCGGCTCCCGCGCCGCCGTCATCTGCAACCCCAACAACCCGGACGGCGGACTCCTCACCAAGCAGCAGGTGCTCTCGCTCGTCGACTCGCTCCAGGACCTGGACCTGGTCGTCGTCGACGAGTCCTTCCTCGAGTTCGCCGATGCCGACCAGGACCCGAGCATCGTGGCGGAAGCGGTGCTGCGGACGAATGTGATCGTGCTGCGCAGCCTGGGCAAGAACTTCGGCCTGCACGGCGTGCGCTTCGGCTATCTCGTCTCCAACCCGCAGCTCGCGGGCAGAGTGCGGGCCGCCCTGCCCAAGTGGAACCTCAACTCCTTCGCCGAGACCGTGGTGTTCATGCTCAAGGAGCACCGCCAGGAGTACGCCGAGAGTCTGCAGCAGGTGCGCCGCGACCGGCAGGAGATGATGTGGCGGCTGTCCCAGCTGCCGGGCCTGACGGTTTATCCCTCCCAGGGCAACTTCGTGTACGTCCGGCTGCCCGAGGGCGCCGACGGGTCGATCCTGCGCGACCGACTGCTCGCCGAACACGGCGTCCTGATCCGCGAATGCGGCAACAAGATCGGCAGCTCCAGCCGCTTCGTACGCCTGGTCGTGCGCCCCGAACAGGATGTGATGCGTCTGATGTCCGCGATGGAACAGGTCCTCTACGGCCAGCGGATCCCGGCCCCCGCCCCCGCTCCGGCACCCGAGCCCCTCGCTCCGATGCTCGCCCAGGTCGCCCCTGCCCGGCCGCAGCCGCAGCCCCAGCCACAGCCGCAGCCCGTGATGGCGGCCGCGGGTGCGCTCCCCCCGATGCTCGCCCTGGCCCAGCAGCCGGTCGCCGCCCGCGGCCTCGCGCCGGCCCCGGCGCCGATGACGGCCGCCGCCGCGAGAGCCATGACGGCGGGCTACACCTCGGGCACGCCGGCGGTCGACCGCCTCGTCTCCCAGGGATAGGGCACAGCGGGTCGGCCTCTCCCTCGCCCTGCCTCCGAGGACCCTATTTGACCTGCGCTGATCGCGCTGCGCGACGACTCGGGATGCGCACCCGCGAGGCCGCTGGTTCGCTGAAGGGGCCCGCTCATCCCGACGTCCGAGGAGTGACCATGAGCGTTTCAGGCGAGTCCGGCGGCCGCGCCCGGCAGATGCGTCAAAAGGCCGAGGAACTGAAGCAGGCTGCGGAACGTGCGACCGATCCGGAGGAGCGTCAGCGCCTCCAGGACAAGGCCCGCAGGCTCAAGGAGCAGAGCGAGCAGGAGAGCGCCATGAGGGCGGGGGACATCTACCCCCAGGAGTAGCCCCTCCCCGGAACGCACCCGGCCGGTGGCCGCCCGCGACACGCGGCGACGACGACGTACTGCGCGCCGTGATCAACGAGTCGGCCCCGCTGCCCGCCGAC